>JBMDXA010000145.1:0-9364 GCA_048594725.1 Candidatus Kapaibacteriota bacterium | reverse complement strand
TGCAATCAGCCTGGGGGCTTTGTGGTATCGCTATGCATTTTTCCGGCCGAAGATCAGATGGTCCAGGCTGGCGCGCCCCGGTCCCAGCAGGAACACGACAAGCGACATCGCCAGATAGGTGAAGGCCAGTTCCTTGTTCTTGAAGGGATCATCGGCGTGAGCGATAAAGGCTGCCACGGCCATCGTCGCCAGGGCCATCAGGCTCCAGAAGCGGGTGAACAGGCCGAGGGTCAGGAAGATACCCCCGGCGAATTCGCTGAGCGCCGCGGCCCATCCGAAGAACGCGGGCAATGGAAATCCCATCTCCTCGACGCCGGCAATGAACTTCGAGTTGTCGCCGAAGACCTTGCCGAAGCCGTGAGTGATCATCATCGCTCCAAGCCAGACTCTCAGCAGCAGGGCGGACGATTCGATGGAGATGGGGGAAACCATCCGGCGATACCAGGGATGGGGTGATGAGGAGTTATTCATCATAAACGCACACTGTGACGGATGAAATGTTGCGGAATCCTGCGTGTCGGATTCCGGGGGAATGTAGTTGCCGGAGCTTTGCGGTGCCGGTCGAACGGGCCCGGCGCCTCTGGTTACGGGAAGACAATGCGGGAGTAATACTCCGGAAATGCCGGAACGATAGGTTGGGCGGAGCGATTCCGAAAGGAAGTGTCCATACCAAATCGATCGCTCCATACCGATGAATCTGAATATTCCGCTCTCCGCTCCGTTCGATCTGCCGGCCGAATCGGTGGCATCGCTGCCAGGGCCGCTGCTCCCGTTTGCCCGGCTCTGGCTGGCACGTCTTCTCGCCCTTCAGCGCTTGAACGAAATCCATGCCGGGGCGCTCGCGATGGAGGGGCGTTTCCACGACAACCTCCTTGCTGTGCTCGGTCTCAGCATCGACGTCTCTGGCGGGGATCTAGTGCGGGTTCCCCGGCAGGGAGGGGTGGTTGTGGTGGCAAATCATCCGTTCGGAGGAGTGGAGGGGATCGCGCTTCTTTCCATCCTCACCTCCGTTCGCCCCGATGTCCGCATCCTCGCCAATTCCCTGATCGATCGCGTTCCGCAGCTCCGGGAACATTGTTTCTTCGTCGATCCGTTCGCTGGCGCCAGATCGGCCATGGGAAATATCCGCGGGATCAAGGGGGCGATGGAGTGGGTGGAGGATGGCGGGCTGCTGGCGGTGTTCCCGGCCGGCGAGGTATCGCATCTGTCGGCCGCTTCCGGCCGCGTGGCCGATCCGGAGTGGAGCCCCACGATCGCGCGCATCATCAGGCGGGCCAAGGCTCCCGCCGTGCCGGTCTATTTTGCGGGGCGAAACGGCGCGCTCTTCCAGCTTGCCGGGCTGCTGCATCCCCGCCTGCGTACCGTGCTGCTGCCGCGCGAGCTGCTGAACAAGCGGGGGATGGTTCTGCGGGCGCGTATCGGCAATCCGGTCCCCTTCTCGCGCCTTGGCTCGTTCGCCGGGGATGCCGCCATGATCGGGCATCTGCGCGAGCGCACCTACCTTCTGCGGCATCGTGAGGAACCCAGGGGCGTGGCGAGCCGGGGGACCGGGCCGGCGGCGGCCGGAACGGAACTCCGTATGGCCGTGGCGCCGCCGGAGGACCGTCGGGAATGGCTGCGCGAGATCGCCGCGCTGCCGGCCTCGCAGCACCTTCTCTCCCATGGGGAGTTTCAGGTGCACTATGCCAGCGCCGATCAGATCCCGCATCTTCTGCGCGAGATCGGGCGGCTGCGCGAGCTGGCATTCCGCTCGGCGGGAGAGGGAACCGGGCGGGCGCTCGATCTGGACCGGTTCGATCCCCATTATCATCACCTCTTTCTGTTCGACACCTGCCGCCAGGAGATCGCCGGGGCATATCGTATCGGCGCATCCGACCGGATAGCCGGGTGGTTCGGCCAGGAAGGGCTCTATACCGGAACGCTCTTCCGCTACGGCGGGGAGTTTCTGCGGGAGCTGGGACCGGCTCTGGAGCTGGGGCGTTCGTTCGTGCAGCCCTGCTATCAGAAGAGCTACAACCCGCTGATGCTTCTCTGGAAGGGGATCGGGAGTTATGTGGCCCGGTTTCCGCGCTACCGGCGGCTGTTCGGGCCGGTGAGCATCAGCGGCGAGTACAGCGCGGCATCGCGCGACCTGATGGCGGGATTTCTGCGCCATCACCGCTACGATGCGGCGCTGGGACGGCTTGTAGAGCCTCGTACCCCGATATCACCGCACTCCGGCGGAGCGGCCGGGCGCTGGAGCCCGGAGCTGGCCCCCTCGCTGGAGGATCTTGCATCGCTGGTGGGGGATATGGAAGGGGGTGCCAGGGGCATCCCGGTGCTGCTGCGGCAGTATCTGCGGCTCGGCGGTCGCCTGCTGGCGTTCAACGTCGATCCGGCGTTCAGCAATGTGCTCGATGCGCTCCTGTACGTGGATCTGGCAGCAACCGAGCGCCCGCTGCTGGAACGGTATATGGGAAAGGAAGGGGCGGAGAAGTTTCTTGGGGCGGGGCCTGGCAGGTAGTTCCTGGAGGATGGGTGCTCCGGCTCCTGAACTTCAAAACCTCCAGACATTGAGAAGGCATCCCGAATTGCTTCGGGATGCCCTCTCGTCCCAGTCTTCTTTCCCCCCCAGGAGAAGACTGGCAAACTCATCGCTCTTCGTTACGTAAGGTCCTCGCAAGTCGAGCTTTGCGCTGGAATGTGCCGCCATGAAGGACCGGGTAGATACCCCTGGATCATCGGTAATCGGGTTTGGCCTGCCGGAGCCTTACATCGTACTCTGCATCCTGGTTCCGGCCTGGCCTGCTGCTCATCGATATCTCCCGGCCACTGGCGGTGCTGAGCCATCATCGCATCAATTTCTGTTCATCGTCGTGTCTGCCCATGCGCCCTGCCCGGCGCGGATTCATCGGGTCGTGCATCCATACTTCATTTATAACCGGCGGAATGTTCTGCCTGAACGTCATCCGAGGCGGGGTGCCTGTACCGTGCATGCTCTCCGGATTCAAGGTGCGGGCCACTCTGCATATCGACCCGGATTCTGCTCTGCTGGTGCGGTACGAGCGTCTCGTGCTCTTCTTTCGCCGTGGTTCCGATCAGTTATAAATACGGTACAAACATACGGTTCGATAGTCTCGAATCCGTGCTCAATACCGAAGCCGAGGGAGGGTTTTTACGAGGCGAAATCGGTCGAAACAGCCGGAAAAGAGGGAATTTATACCCCGTAAACACTTTTTTTTACTCTCGTTTCCAGTTTTTTCAAGGCCATGAAAAGGGGGAGATAACGGGCATTGTGCGCCTGGAATCTCCTGTAATCACGCCGCTTTCAATGCCGGCGAGCCCAGCCGCAGTACCGGCCGGGACCGTGAATCGCTGCCGTGACGCCGGCGCACGCATCGTGACGAAGCCGCACGCGCCGGGGAGGGAAAACGCCCTGGGATCGGGGAGCCCAAGGATGGAAAAGCCGAAGCATGCCGGAGCCGGGGAGGGGCTGGAATCCCGGTATCCGGGGGCGGGAAGAAGGGCGGGCGGGAGATCAGAAGAGCGAGAGGGGCTGAAGATTCCACGCTGGAGCAGGCCCCCATCGCCATGCCTACCCTCTATCGTACCAACCACGATCTATTCTGTCTCCCTGCAAACGACGATGCCCCTTCTCCAGAATGGGAAGGGGCATCTCAAAATGACTGGATAGAGGGGATGAGCGCTTAGTTCTGCGAGAAGATCCCTTCGTCTCCGGAGGTAGCCACAACGCTGTTGAGGTCGTAGCGGCGGGCACCGATCATGTGCGAGGAGTAGTAATCGGCGTCCAGCGAGGAGACGGTGACGCCGTTACGGCTGGAGGCGTGGGCGAACATGCCGTTGCCCAGATACATCCCCACGTGCGACACATACACCGCAGCGCGGGTATTGAAGAAGACCAGATCGCCGAACTGAAGCTCTTCGCGGGGGACCGCGACGCCCACTTCCCACTGCATGGCAGCGGTGCGGGGGAGCTTGTAGTTGAGCGTGCGGTAGACCATGCCGGTAAAGGCCGAGCAATCGATGCCGTTGCGTCCCATGCCGCCGAACAGGTAGCGGGTGCCGATCCAGTCCACCAGCGTCTCCATCACCACCATCTTGTCCACACCGTTGTCGGTGATGGTGCTCTCGCCGTTGAGCGAGGCCATATACTTGGTGAATTCCTTGTAGAACGTGTTGATATCGTCCGGAAGCTCCTCAAGGCCCGCCAGGTCGTCGGCCGTGATGGCGTCGGTATCCTCATGTTCATCGAGTTCGGAGTCTTGATAGGAATCAGCGTTACCGGTGATGCCCTTCGAGGCCACGAGCAGGTGAGATGGTGCGGATACGACAGCCACGTCCGAAACCACGGGGGCCGCCATCGCTTCCGGTGCGCTCGGGGAGGAGGCGGATGCCTGAAGTCCTACGAGTGCTGCCAGATCGGGGAGCTTTTCGACGAGAAGATCGGTTGCCACGCGGCGCGTCACCTCGGGATTGCCACGAACCGTATAGGTGCGGCGGGAGGAACGGCGGCTCTTTTTGCCTTTGGCCTTCTTTTTGCTGCTGGAAGAAACAACCTTCTTGGTGGAGCTCTTCCCCTTCCGTGCAAACGCCTCGTTGCTTTCGCCGGGGGCGGCGAGCATACCAAGGGTCAGAATCAGAACGACGAACACTTGTAAACGCTTGAGTGTCGTTCTCGACATGAAGCCTCCTGTGTTATCCGATGAAGATACGTGTGCTATTGCTTGCGAACATTTGCCAGGACCAGGCGATCGAGTGGATCAACGGTGTAACCCTTGATGCCTGGCTGCGTAAGGCGCTGGATCGTCGAGTGATAGATCAGCACCCAGGGCGCCTCGTCGATGATGACCCGTTCGGCCTCACCGTACATCGCCGCTCGCTGTTCGGGGGTCAGACCCGCAGAGAGCGCCGCGCGGTACAGAGAATCGACACGAGGATGTGAGAATCTCGTCGTGTTCGACCCGCTCGGAGCCGCGTATTTGCTGTAAAAGAGCGCGATAAAATTTTCAGCGTCGGGATAATCGGCCATCCAGTTGGCCCGCCAGAAGGGGAGCTTCCCCTCGGCCGCCATCGACCGGTTCTGCGCCGGGGATACCTGGGTGACCCGCAGCTTGACCCCAACCGCGTTGAGCTGTTCCTGGATCGCCTGGGCTACCGCGGTCACCCGCTCGCTTTCGCTGACCTGCAGGACGATCTCCGGAAGGCCCTTGCCGCCGGGATAGCCGGCCGAGTCCAGCAGCTTCGTTGCCAGAGCGCGATCGAACCTGTATCCTTCAACTCCCGTGTAGCCCGGAATGCCGGGAGGGATCGGCCCATGCGAGGCCGGAATCGCCATCCCGCGCAGGACATACCGTACAATCGATTCCCGATCGATCGCGTAGTTGATCGCCCGCCGCAAGTATCTGTTCCCAATGAACGGCGACCCCTTTCCACCGCCGGTGGCGGAGTCGAACATGAAACCGTAGTATTCAACCGACATCGACGGGGTACGGTACAGCCGGTACTTCGTATAATCTCCCGCCAGCCCGGTCCCTTCCGGCGTGAACACCCGCTCGGCGAATGCCGGGTCGATCGATGCCACCATGTCGAGCTTTCCCGACTCGAACTCCAGAAACTCCGACTTCTTATCCTTCAGGAAGGAGACCACTACCGAATCCAGGTAGGGGAGCTGCGTGCTGCCGTCGCGCTCGAAATAGTTCGGGTTCCGCTCCAGCACCAGCCGCTGGGCCACATCCCAGCGGGCCAGCCTGAACGGCCCTGCGCCTACCGGATGCCGGAAGTATTCCTTGCCGTAGTGCTCCACCGCCTCGCGCGCCACCACATAGCAGTAGGGCATCGAAAGCAGGGAGAGGAGGATCGGCGAGGGCTCGGCCAGCTCCACCACGAACGTGGTATCGTCCACCACCCTGAACCCGGCCACATGATCGGCCGCTCCGGGCTTCCTGTCGAAATATTCCTCGGCGCCGCGAACCTTGCCGCGAAACACCCAGAATCCGGTGGAGGCGGTCTCCGGATTGCAGATCCTCTCGAAGCTGTAGCGGACATCCTCTGCCGTGAGAGCCCGTCCCTTGCCGCCGGGGAAACTTTCGTCGTCGGCGAACCGGACGTCGTTTCTCAGCGTGAAGGTCCAGGTGCGGCCATCTTCGCTGGTGCTCCAGCTTTTGGCGAGCATCGGAACCGGCTTCAGCGAGGAATCAAGTCCCACCAGACCTATGTAGATCTGCCCCCCGACCCACCAGGGGGCGCGGGCGCTGATGCGTGCCGGATCGAGCGAGTTCAGATCCTCCGGCTCATTATAGTAGAACGTGTTGCCGGCGGATTCCGGAGCCTTGCCGCCGCCGCATCCGGAAAGGAGGAGGAGCGCAAGGGGAAGCGCTGTCAAAGAGCGAAAAGACTTCATCGAGGGCCTTACTTGGAGGCGTTGCCGTAATCGAACCAGACGCCGGTGAAATCGCGGCGGTCCATCGGATTGCCGCCGTCGTAGCCGCGCACATACGGCTGCACAAGGCGGAAGTCGAGATCGTGATAGATGAAGAGCATCGCCGCATCGTTCACCGCGATCTGCTCGGCCTGCCGGTAGAGCGCGTAGCGCTCGGCATCATCCAGCGTCACCAGCGCCCGGGCGAAGAGCGAATCGAACTGCGGGTTCGAGTAGCGCGTCGAATTGATGGGCGAGGAGCCGGTTGGCGGGATCAGCTTGCCGTAGAACAGGTTCAGGAAGGTTTCCGGATCGGGGTAATCGGCGATCCATCCCAGACGGAACAGCGGCGCCTTTCCTCCCTCCAGCAGCTCCTGATGCTGCGCCCATTCCAGAAGTTTCACCTCCACCTTGATCCCCAGGCCGCTCATCAGCATGTTCTGCATCGCCTGGGCAACCTGCTCGTTGCGTCCGCCGCCGGAGTTCAGCTGGATGCTGACGGTAGGGAATCCCTTGCCGCCGGGATATCCGGCCTCCGCCATCAGCGCCTGGGCCTTCGCAAGATCGTAGCTGTAGCCCTTGATCGACGCGGCGTTGTAGTTCGGCACCGACGGGGGAACCAGCCCGTGCGTGGCGGCCCCTGCGGCCTGCCCCTGAAGCACGTACCGGACGATCTTGTCGCGGTCGATGGCGTAGTTGAACGCCTGGCGCACGCGGGGGTCCTTGAACTCGGCGCTGGTGCTCAGCATGCCGTAGAACTGTGTGGAGAGCGCCGGCACCTTGAACAGCTGGAACTTCGAATATTCCTGGGTGGCGGTAAGATCCTCGTTGACCACCTTGCGGAAGAATTCGCTCGGGATGCGATAGGCTTCCTCGAGATTCCCGGAGCTGAACTCCAGCATCTGCTGCTTTTCGTCGCGGATGAAGCTGACCTTGAAGCCGTCCAGATAGGGAAGCTGGTTGCCGAACTGGTCCTTGCGCCAGTAGTTCGGGTTTCTCTTCAGGGTCACCCCCTGATCCTTCTCCCAGCTGGTCAGCGTGAAGGGGCCGGTTCCCACCAGATTGCGGAAGAAATCCTGCCCGTACTTCTCAACGGCCTCCTTCGGGTAGATGTAGCAGAAGCCGAGGACCGGATAATACTTGAACGCGGCGAACGGAGTCTTCAGCTCGATGGCGAAGGTATACTCGTCCACCACGCGGAACCCGCTCACCCCTTCGGCCGGGATCGGGGTCTTGCCGCCGGAGCCGGTTGCGTCGTAGAATTCCTGGGCCCCCTTCACCTTGTCGGTGAAGTAGCTGGCGCCCAGCGTACCGGAGCGGGCATCCAGCATGCGATCGAAGCAGTACTTCACATCGCTGGCCTTCATCTCGCGTCCCTTGCCATCGGCGAAGGCGGGGGAGTCGTGGAAGCGGACGCCACGGCGGAGATGATAGGTATAGGTAAGGCCGTCCGGGCTGGTCTCCCAGCGCTCGGCAAGCTCCGGCTGGATGGTGAGATTGGAGTCGAGATCGACCAGAAGATCGCAGATCTGGTGCACCACATGATGCGACGGGGCATCGTTGAGGCGGATCGGATCGAGCGTACGGATCTCCTGGACTTCGTTCATCCGGTAGGTGCCACCATACTTTCTGCCGCCCTGGGCATCCCGCTGTTCGACGGTCTCTTCACGACCGCATGAAACAAAAAGGAGCGAAGCTACGCTAAGAAGCGCAACAAAAGCCTTTGGGCGAAGAGACGCCGAGATGTTTGCCTTCGCTGGGGTCAAAATGAGTTTACCGGTTTTACATCCGTAAAAGGGCGTGCTATGGAGGATTGAACGCGCCGCACGCCAGGGCACTCTGGTGAGTTGTTCAGGCGGGAACAAAAATCGCCCATCCCCCAGGCGATAGCAAGGAACAGTATCCTTAAATTTTTGTTAGATACGGCACGAGCTGTGCTATGGAAGGCCCGTAAGGATGATTCTGCCGTAATCGATTCGGGTAGTTGAAGGAGTTTATGGAACAGAAGAGGATGGAAGCCCCCGCGCCGCCGGAAAAGGATTTTCTGCCGAGGCTCGGCGCGGGGTGTCTGATGCTGGTGGGAGCGCTGGTGGTTCTGGTGGGGATGGCGCTGATTCCGAAGCCGGGAAACGTCGATCTGCTCGGCGTTCTCTTCTACTGCCTGCTCGGCACCGGCTTCATCGCCGCCGGGATCTTCTGGTACCGGTACGTGTCGCAGCAGGAGGGGACGCGCCGCCGCCTCTTCGAGGAGAAGTCGATCCTCACGGTGGCCGCACGGCATGGCGGCTATGCTACGCTGGCACAGGTGATGCTGGATACGCCGTTCACCGCGGCGGAGGCCGAGGGAGCCATGGCCCGGCTCTGCCGCGAGGGATTCGCCCGGCCGGAGGTGCTGGACGACGGCACCATCCGGTATCGGTTCGGGGGACTGCTGGCGGAGTAGGATATCTTCAACCGGGCGGGATGGAGCGCTTGGCGATCGGGAGAGGGAATGGCCGAGAGTGGATGTTCGACTGGGACTGGCCTGCCCCTCCCGGTTACACCCCCGCCATCCCGCGTCTTCCCGGCAAGCCCCCCGGCGAACTTCTTATCCTACGAAGGTGACAGCCTATGCGGAGATCCATTCTCACGGTACTGATGATCCTGTCCGGTATGGCGGCTACGGCCGTGGCGCAGGAAGACACGATACGCGCGCCGCACGCCATTACGGTGGAACTGGGGGGGCGCGGAGGGTTCTACACGGTTACCTACGAGCGGCTGCTCTCCGGCAGAAATGCCGTTTCGGTGGGTCTGATGATGCTCCCCTCCATCATGAGGGGCTCTCCCATCATCGGTGCGGTTCCCATCAGCTACAGTTTCTCCCCGGTTATTGCCGATAGCCGCTTCTTTGTGGATGCCGGAGTGACGACAGTTCTGGCTATCGATACTCACAGGTTCGAAGCACGG
>JBMDXA010000144.1:0-2904 GCA_048594725.1 Candidatus Kapaibacteriota bacterium | reverse complement strand
GAGGGGATTCTCTCGAAGCGGCGGAAGGGCGGGTTCTCGATGAAGATCGGCCGCCCCTGGTCGAACGCCAGGCGCGCGGGATTTCCCGTTACCGGATCGGTGCCGGGGATCTCCGGAATCCAGATCCAATCATCCTGATCGCGCGACAGCACCGGCATCGTCCGCATGCTCCCGGCACGCTGGAACCCGTTGCCGTACTCCACCACGAACTGCGTGATCGCCTCGATGGTGACGCTGCCGTAGAGAAGGCGTGCGTTGCGGAGCGCATGCACCCATGCGCGATATTCTCCAAGGCTCTGCCACGACTCCAGCGGGATATCGAGTATCGCGGCCAGACGCGCCGCCTCCTCCCGCTCCAGCGTGGCATCGAAGAAATGAGAGCGCTGCACTTCGAGGATATCCTCATCGAAGATCTCCAGCTGAAGCGCCGGCGCGCCGAGCGTTCCGGATACAAGCTCGCCATCGCGATACAGCGTGGGAAGGCGATCGAGCATCTCGCGCAGATGTGCCATTACAAGCTGCCCTCCCGCACCTGTACCGAAACGGTCCCCTTGCTCATCTTCTCGCCATCGGCCGGCGCGTAGCTGCCCACGCCGTCGGTAAGCTGGACGAACCGCCCGTCGCTGGTTTCCACGGTGGCAACCAGATCGGCGCGCAGCACTATGTAGCGGGTCTCGTCGCGGATCGCGGCGATGATGCCATCGGCGGTGAGCGCGCGATCGGGGGCACGCTCGGCCACATGGGAGCCGAACGCCAGCTCGATAGCCGACTGCGCTTCGGCGGCGGTGACGCCCGGAGCAAGCTGCACCGGGATCACCGCGCCGGCAACCGAGGTTACCGATGCCGGGGGCGTGTTCTCGGAAGTCGTGGCCGGGAAGCTGTAGCCATCCACCTCCAGCACCTCTCCGGGCGCAAGCTGCAACTCCCCGGCGGGCTCGCCGCCAACCGGGATCAGGCTCATGGAGGCATCGGCAATACGGGAATCCTCCATCACCCTGGAGAGCATCTGGGCGCGGCGTACGGTGCCGCCTGGGGCGATCCCCTTGAAGTAGATGCCGAGGCGATCCTGCAGGTCTTTTTTCAGCGAGTCCAGTTCGGCGCCGCTGGCTCCGGCCCCTGCCAGCAGCAGCGTCACGGCAACGGTCACATGCTTCCTGGCGGCCTCGCCTATCTCCAGCACGCGGATACCGGCCGGCCGCAGCTCTCTGATCCTGCTCTGCACCAGCGGCAGCACGTCGGCGGCATCGGTGCTGTAGGCGATATCGATCTTGATCTCTCCGGCAACCCCGTTCGGGTGCTCGGTGATCGCCACATCCTTCACCCCGTCGATCGCCAGAAGGCCGAACCGGAGCGCATCGAGCGTACCGCGCGCATTTCCCTGCAACGCGTTGCTCGAGCGGCGGCGCAGCTCGTCATCGCTCTCGGGAGCGGCAAGAGTATAGGCGGCATCGGGGTTGGAGACCTCTCCGACACCCGCGATCAGGGTCTCCATGCGTGTAAGTTTTCCGGCCTCCACCAGCGGTGTGGCGGCGCTCTCGCCACGGGCCAGAACATCGCGGCTGTTCTCGTACGGCTCCAGCGTGATCGCGGTCTGGGTCAGATAGCGGGTACCGTCGTCATCGGTCACGGGCGTATTGGCGGGGATCGTGATCTGCCCTCCCACGCCGGCGCGGCGGGAGAACCGGAGCTTCGCAACCGGCTGCCCCGGCCGCATGCGGGAGACCCCGACAAGGGCCACCACCTTGTCCAGCGAGGTAGCCTCGGCGGTATCGAGGAACGCCGACTTGTAGACATGCTCCAGTTGCAGGTAGCCCATCGCCAGTTCGCGCGCGAACGTCTCCATCATCGTGCGGACCACCGAGCCGATGTTCAGATCGGTCACCGGCACCGGCGGGGTCTGCACCGGATAGTAGTTCACCGTCAGCCAGCTTCCCGGCTTCGGGCGGCGGCCATCCTCGCGGAAGCGTATCTGGCTTTTGTTCTGGGGATCATCGTCGGGTGCCACCAGCTCGAAATCGGCGGCCGTGAAGCGATACGACGGCCCGTCCGCCGCAGGATCTTCCGGATCGGGGAGGATTCCCTCCAGATGGGAGATCCGCCGCACCGGGCGCTCCTTCAGCTTCACCGGCACCAGCAGCTGCTCGGGGTCGAGCGGCGCCTGGACCGTTTCGCGGACGGTGCCTCCGGTCAGGGTCGTCAGCAGATCGCGGACGATCTCGGGATAGATACGGGGAACGTAGCTCATATCTCCACCTCCATCGAAAGGCCGATCGGCTCATCCCCATCGTAGGGACGGACCGCCAGGGTGAACACGAACGAGGATGCCGTCTCCTGAAGCGGGTCGAACTGAAGCTCCACGGCGGTGCTCTCCACACGCGGCTCCTGCGCCACGGTCTCCAGCACGAAGGCGCGGCAGAGATTGCGCAGCGCCTCGGTCTTCAGCTTGCCTATCAGCTCATGCAGCCGCGAGCCATACTGGGAATGCCCCAGACCGGAGAGCGATCCGCGCGGAGTCAGCAGCCGGAGGATGAGCGCCTGCGCAAGATTCTCCCGTCCGGCAACCAGGTCGAGATCATGGATCATACCGGATGCATCCGGCTCCGCCCCCGGTATCGCCGGCCCTGCGGAGCCGCGCACCACCGGAGCGCGCCGTGCACGGCGGACCAGATCCATCTCCGCGGCATCGTGTGCCACGAAGTAGGGAACGGCCTTCAGATCGATGCTCTGTTCAATTCCCATAGAGCGCAGTAGCAAATGATGTAGTTCGTAGGGATTGGTTGTTAGTTCTTAGTCCTTAGTTCTTAGTCCTTAGTTCTTAGTCCTTAGTTCTTAGTCCTTAGTTCTTAGTCCTTAGTTCTTAGTCCTTAGTTCTTAGTCCTTAGTTCTTAGTCCTTAGTTCTTAGT
>JBMDXA010000143.1:0-5240 GCA_048594725.1 Candidatus Kapaibacteriota bacterium | reverse complement strand
GCTCCTCTGTCCGGCGCTGGAGTATCGGGTATAGGGGCTCAATTCACCGATTTCAACGGCGATTCCCGGAGCGATCTCTTTATATCCATGGAGGGGGATTCGGCCAGCCGGATGCTGGCTAACACTGGAGAAGGAGAATTTCTGCCATTGCCCCTGAAGCTCGGGGAAGCCTCTCATATCGTCAACGACGCCGTGGGGAGTTGGAGAGATATTAACAGCGATGGGAAGCCGGAGTTGCTTCTGCCGCGCACCAACCGGAGAAGAGAGCCGGGATCGGATCTGGAGCCAGCCGGTAGCACTATCATCTCGATGAACGCAAATCATGAGCCCCATCCCCTGCTCGAAAACAAGCTTACCCGTCCGGCAACCCGGCTCGATATGCAGTCGGGAGGGGGATGGGCGGATGTGAATAATGACGGCTTACAGGATTTCCTGCTGACTTCCTCCTGCCGCTGCACTCCTGTGCGGCTCTATATGGGGACCCCGTCGGGGGAGTTCAGCAACAGTACTCATGGCTCCGGGCTCTGGGGCGTGTCGCTGGGGCCGGATCTGGCCTGGGGCGACTTCAATAACGACGGCCGAATCGATTTCTGCTCTTTTTCCGAGGGTAGAATTCGTGTGTTCGAGAATGTGAGAGTGGAAGCCGGGAGCAATTTTGTCGAGATCGACCTGCAGGATCGTAATGGGCTGCGGGCCGGGATTGGAAGCTCGGTAACGATACATTCGGGGGGCGAGCTTTATTCTCAGGAAGTTACCGCCGGGCGCGGAAAGGGGATGCAGGAGCCGGAACGGCTTCATTTCGGCATCGGGGTCAAACAGACAGTGGATTCGGTTGTTGTAGCCTGGGCCGGAGATCGCGGCAGGGAAATATTCCGCGATATCAAAGTCAATCAGCCCACTGCCCTCAAATCGGGAAGTTTCTCGGGCCGGGGATCTCTCACCAATATCAGCGCGGATGTTTCGCCAAATCCCTTCGCCGATAAAACCGCTATCAGCATCAACCTGGAAACGAAACTACAGCTTCAACTGGATATCTATACGTCCGGAGGGAGCTATGTCACCACCCTCGCCCAGGGGGCATTTGAGGCGGGTAGCCATCAATTCATCTGGGATGGGAAGGACCAGTCCGGAGCAATAGTATCCCAGGGCGTCTATCTGTACCGGATTTCCGGCGGAGGACGTGAGGTGATCGGTAAAATCGTTCGACAGAAGTAAAGCCAAAAATATTTGTCATCGCCAGATATGTTTCAACTTCATTGGCTCTTTCGGCCACTTGCCATCGGCGTGGCAGTAATGTCATCTGTGTTCGTCTATCAAGCCACCTATGCCCAGACCGGCGGGCCCGTTCAAATCGACCATCTGGCTCCGGGCGCGGGGGGGGGAGGGGCGGATGTCAATACATTTACCGGAGAATTCTCCTTCTCGCTCCCTTTGCTCACCGTGCCAGGGCCGGAAGGAAGCGGCTATACGATATCGCTGGGATATAAGAGCAATAATTCTCCCGAGGGGGGGGCATCCTGGGTCGGCTACGGATGGTCGTTGAATCCCGGTGCCATCGTGCGTGGTACCAAGGGTTTCCCGGATGATATGGAGGGGAATATTACCGTATGGAACAAGCGGAAACGCAACTGGACCGTTACGACAGCTCTGCGGGGAGGAATAGAGGTCAACAGCCTGGACCTTCCTGCACTGAACGGAGAGTATGCGGCCAGCGGGATAATCCGCTATAATAATAACAAAGGCTTTACGATCACCACGGACTTCTCAGCTGAAAAAGAAGGCTATGGGCGCGCCAATTATACATATGATGATGTAGGCAATGAGACGTTCAGTATCAAGGTCAGTCCGTCACTGGTCCTAGACGCTGTTGGCCAGGGATTGAACAAGCTGGGAATTCAGATTCCCAAGGATGGTCAGGCAGGGGAATTGATCGGGCTTGTGATGGATCTTGGCTCCAGAGTTGGAGCGCATGCCCTCAACCAGCATCTCACGTTCGGTCCTGACCCTACCTACGCCACAAAGTTTTCCGCATTCAAAGGTGAGTCCAATGTCTATTACCACGGGCTCACGATTTCTGTACCTCCCACATTCGTTATAGGCCCGGAGTTCGGAGTAGGGGGTACCTATAACTGGCAGGAGACGATTCCCAAGCAATCGTTAAAGGCCCTGGGGTCATTGTATTCGTATAAAGCTGGGGCAAGCGATCTCCTTGATTATCACACCGAGAGGGACGGGGACTTCAAACGGGACGATGCATTCCTCCCCATACCTTTTGCGGGCACTGATGAATTCCTTGTGACCGGAAATGGAGGAGGAGGAGTTTTCAAGCTTGCAAGCCAGCATACGGGGATATTCCGGCCAAATTATGTCAATAGTGTTACCGACAAGGGGTATCTGGAAACCGAGACTATTCTGGGTGCTCGCTTCGGAGCCGGCTTAAAAGGAGGACTCGGTGGTGGTTCATCGAAGATAGGGCAATGGAACGACGATGGTATCAACGCAGAGTATAGATTCGAGGATTTCGCCGATGCTCGTAAGAATTTCTTCCGGTTCGTCGGTGACCGTGGTGGAAATCTCATCAAGGCCCATACCGACGCCGCCGTGCGTTCCACCTACGAGGATGAGGCCGCAAAGATACCATCGGATATATTCGCGCTGGCAAATGAAGGGGATTATGTGGGCCGAAACGCCCATATCGGATTCAATCTGAACAAGGAACTGCTCGAAAAAACACCGGATCACAAGGTCCCGTTCCTGGCCTATAACAAGGATAGCGCTCTCCTGTCCCCCTCCTGGGTAAAGCGTGATGAAGATGTGGTGAAGGAGCAGATAGGGGAAATCTGTATTACGGGCGATGGTGGCAGCCGGTACATTTATGGGCTGCCCGTTTATGCAAGGAATGAGCATCAGCTTCAGCTCAATGTAGGCGATCTCCCGCAGGTGGCTCCGGACAATATCAAAAGCAGGTCGATGGCATACGCTCCGCTCACCGCTGGCACTGCCCAGGAGGCGGTGGGCGAGGAGCGCCCGCTGCCCTATGCCTCAGCCTATCTTCTTTCGCTCATCACCTCCCCTGACTATGTGGATCTTACGTTCGATGGTCCCACTCCGGATGATATTGGCGGATATGTTAAGTTCAATTATCTCCGGACCGCGGGCTCAACCCGGAAGGCGCCCAATCAGAGCGATGACGCATGGTTCCATTGGAGATCACCATACAACGGACTCTTTTACGATCGGAATGATCTATCGGATAAAACCGATGATATCGGTGCCTATAGTTCCGGCGAGCACGAAATGTATTATGTGGAATCGATAGAGACGAAAACCCATATCGCCATCTTCGTCAACAACAAGACCGATAAGGTATACGGAAGCCATACTATAAAGGGATCAGGCCGGGAGCGGCTGGATGCATATCAGGCGCCCCACCAGTATGCCAAGGAGCGGGGGCTCGACTATCAGCTAACCTCTGCCGGCGATTCCACCGCCAGCGATGCCCAGTGGCTCCCGAAGTCGGGTGGAGGATATGAGCTGCGAGAGAATAAATCTCGCTATCTGGAGCGTATAGAGCTGTATACCAAGGATGAGGATGGCAATCCGGATAGCCTTCTCTCCACGGTTCATCTCGAATACGATTATTCTCTGCGGAAGAATATGCCGAATTCGGCCCTGCCCCATCCCGATTCCACGGTGCGGGCCGGTATGCTGACGATGCGGCGCATCTGGATGCAGCATCAGAGAGTGTATAATGCCCGTATCAGTCCATATATCTTCAATTATGGATATAAGCGTACCACAGACTTTCCCCAGGCTGTCAAGGATCTCTACCCGGCCGTCGTGGCCCATGCCGATACGCTCCTGAAGAGTGCCGAAAATCCCCTGTACGACCGTTTCGGTCTGGATGCATGGGGAAATAACCATCATGATGGCGCTGCCCGCAAGGCCGAAGGCCGAAACTGGCTCTCCCAGGTCAATGATAAGGACGAATATGATCCCGCGGCCTGGCTGCTCAAGGGTATCAAGACCCCCTCGCAGGGAGAGATCCTGGTTCAGTATGAACAAGGGGATTATACTCATGTGCAGGATCGGCCCGCTCAGGTGATGACGTCGATACGGAGTTCGCTCGGCAGCAGCCATTCGGTTGATGGCGATGACAATCGGTACTGGATCAAGCTTGCGGATCTGGGTATAGCCGATACAAGCCGTGAGCACGTCATGCGCTATTTCTCCCTGCTGAAACAGCATTATGCGCAGAAGGATGAGAGAGCGTATTTCAAGTTCCTCTATGCTCTGGTAGGCACCAATGCCGACTTCAATGCTCCCGGCAATACCACGGCCTATATCAACGGCCATGCTGTTGTCGATCCTAATGCCATCACTCTCGATAGCGTTATGTCGGGATCATACATGACCTATGGTATCTCTCTGCGCCTGAGATCCGAAGGCGTTGACTCCCGGATGCCCGATGTTCCGGTGAAAATATGCCAGGAATATGTGAAGACCTCGAAGCGAGGGAAGTTGCGTGATGGCGATCCGATCCGTTTCACGGATAACGGGCTGGGGATGGTCTTTGCGCTGTCCACGAAGTTCGACGAGGCCGAATACGAGGCCGTGAATCACTGCCGTGCTATCGATTACAGCCACTCCTATATCCGCCTTCCGGCCTACCATGCCAAAAAGGGGGGAGGCGCGCGTGTTAAGCGCCTTCTGACGCTTACCGATGATTCCCGAAATGGCTCTGCGCTGTTCGGGACCGAGTATGAGTATATGGTATACGACGAGGGACGCCGTGAGTATATCAGCAGCGGTATTGCTGCAAACGAGCCCTCTGCATTCAGGGAGGAGAATGCTCTGGTCCGCCCCATATTTCCGGCCGGCAAGGATGATATCCGTAAGAAGATCATTTCCGGGCCCGATCGTGCGCAGTACGAGGGGCCGTTGGGAGAATCCCTTCTTCCGGGGCCGTCGGTGGGATATAGCCGGGTTGTGGCAAAGAGCATCTATAACGGCAAAACCGCCCCGGGATTTTCTGTCAGCGAGTTCTATACGGCCAAGGATTATCCCCTTTCCTATCATATCGATGGCGTCGGCAACTCCGTCGATTACACCGATATCAAGCCGGAAAATGAGAAGGAAAGCCCGCTGTGGGGAATAACAAGAAAACAGAAATTCTCGAAATGGTTTAGCGTTGGATATATCCATGAAGAGAACGCGCTGAGTGCCACTCAGGGCTATCG
>JBMDXA010000142.1:0-24401 GCA_048594725.1 Candidatus Kapaibacteriota bacterium | reverse complement strand
CTTGGATTTTCGATTTGCGATTTTAGATTTTCGATTGTGGGGGATGAGGGAGGATGGGCGATTTTAGATTTTAGATTGTGGGGGATGAGGGGGGGATTTGCGATTGGATCTGTAGAACTTATACCGTTTCGTTCTTCCTGGAAGCTCAATAGGGGCGGCGCATCATTCTGCCGGATCTACGGCCGATCCAATTGGAATCCGTTTCAGGGTAGCGGTTAGGCTTGTAATTCGAGGAGACAGGGCAGGATTGAAGGTGCAGGTGCAGGGGAGTGGGATGATGGGAAAAACCTGGCCGGGGGGGAAGGTGGGAGCCGAGAGGGGATATGAGGGGCTATATAATACAATCCGCAGGGCCCACGTTCTGGCAATGGAGATCAGATATCGCCATAACCGTGAGCCTGCGGATCGATAATTGGTACGCCTGGGGCCTGCGGGAAATAACTGCGGGACCGGGTTTTCTCGGGATATTTCCGCCACGGACGGCGAACTCCCGGCGATGGGCCAGCTTCAGAATATCATCTTTTTCGTGGTGCTTGTTCCTCCGGATTGCAGCCGGCAGATATAGGCTCCGTGCGGCAGGCCGGCGGTGCGGAGCGTGGCGCTCCATGTTCCCGCCTCGTGTTCCAGGCCGGAAATTGCGGCAACTTCGCGTCCCAGCAGATCATGCAGCGTTATACTGGCCGATCCCGCCACCGGCAACGAATATTCCACCAGCACCGCTGTTCCCGAGCGGTCGATAGTGATATCGCCGAGCGAGAGCAGCGGGGATGCCGGTGTATATCCGGCAGTGGAGGTGCTCCCCTTCATCACCTCGGTCATCAGCGCGTAGCCTATTTCATCGGCCTTCATATTGCCATTGACCATCACCGCCACCGTGATCCCTTTTTCCGGATCATGGAGGAGCGAAGTGCTGTATCCGAAGACATTCCCGCCGTGGCCGTACAATGTTTTTCCTCCCAGCATATAACGGAATACGCCGAGTCCGTAGCCGGTTACCGGGCTGCCGGTATTGAGCGAGAGGATGGTGAGAAGCCGTGCCATGGAGGAATCGTGCAGAATGCGCCCTCCGTAGAGCGCCGATCCCCACGCGGCTATATCCGACGGGGTGGAGACGATGGCCCCGGCGGCCCATGCGCTGCTGTAAATGGCCTGGCGGGGAAAGGAGAAAATATCATCCGGCTCTCCTTCGCCTGTGAAGTCGGACCAGGGATGGACAAGTTCTCCCTGCACCTCCTCATCCGGTTCCAGAAATGTGCTCCGTAATGCGAGCGGCCCCAGAAAACGTTTCCGGAATTCAGATGCCAGTGCCGATCCGCTCGCTTTTTCGGCGATCATTCCCAGAAGAAGGTAGCCGGTATTGGAATATCCCCAGCTGCGCCCCTGGCTGAACGATGGCGCCTCGATGAAATACCGGGCAATCTCATCCGGCTTCCAGACCCTTCCCGGATCGGCGAAGAGAGAATCACCCCAGGCCGGATTATCCGTGAAATTATAGACCCCGCTGGTATGGGCCAGAAGACGGCGGATGGTGATGGTGCTATCGACATTGGCATAGCCCGGAAGCCAGCGGTGGAGCGGATCTGCGAGCGATAGTTTCCCCTCCTCGGCAAGTTGCAGGATCAGCGCGGAAGTAAAGGTTTTGGTGACGCTTCCCGCCCCGAACAGCATGGTGTCGGTAACCGGAATTCCCGCTGCCGACTCTCCGTCGGTTCCCTTCCAGCTCCCCGATCCGGGAACGATCACCGCCGCCGATATCCCATGCTGGTTCCATTTCAGCCGCTCGGCCTGAATAACCTGCTGCATCCGCTGCGCGAACGTGGTATCGAGCTGTTGCCCAGCGCCACGTTGCGGCCAGCCTGCCACCAGCAGTACCGTAACGGCAAGACACTGCCCGAAGAAACGGTTTCCGAATCCAATCCCGTAACGCCGAGTCCGCCCGCCGGAAATGCCATGGGTCGGTATGGTGGTATTCATGAGCGATTCGATAGAGGATTAACTTTTTCTTCCTATGGAGGGGAAGCGGCTGCCATAGCCTGCCGCAATAATACAACGTTACGTTGCCCGGAAGCAATCGCCCAGTAGCGGGGAACGAACAGCGATAGTGGAGGAACGAGACCGGCGGGATGGAGCACGGGGGTGATAACCATGGGGGATCAGAGCGCTAACATTTGCCGGTGTGCGGTGTTATCGGGCTATAAATCTATTTCATTGGAATTGCCGGGAGAATATCGATGATGCGGTTTGATGCCATCGGTTCCGTTCTTATCGTCCTATGCTGGCTGGCTATCGGTTCGCAGGCTTTTTCCCAGAATACCGATATCCGCCTTACTCCGGATGAACCACAGGTTGCCATCCTTCCGGCCGATATCACCATCCAGTCGGCCGCATGGATCGGGGAGGGGGCCCTGGCGGTGTGGGGCACGGAGGAGAGGGATGAAAACGGGAATATCCGGAATGCCCTCCGCTATCAGCTCTGGAAAAGGAGCGGAGCCGGAGATGTAGGGCGGCTGGCCGGAGCTGTTGATCCGTATGGCGCAGTTCACGTGCTCGCGGCGGGCGAGCGTTTCATGGTGGTTTGGAACGATCGCCGCACCGATGCGCCCGGCATCTATGCCCAGCGTTTTCTGGCTACCGGGGAGCCCGTGGGGGAGGGAGTGCGAATTTCTGCCGGGGCGTTTGCCGGGAGAGCTCCCATGCTTCTGGGAGATCCCGAAGGGGGAATGATATTTCTCTGGTATGATGCGCGCTCTCAACCCAATGAGGTCTATTCGATGCGGCTCGATTCCTCCGGGTTCGAGCTGAGCTCGGAGCGGAAGCTGGAGATGAAGGAGATCGGGATGCCGTGGGTTTCCGCCACTCTGCCAGGCGCGGTTATTCTGCCATACGAGAACGGGGGATATTTCGTGGATCATAACGGCCGGATCGATGCGAGGCGCATTCCCGCCGGGCGGTTTTCCTCCGCGTTCTCCGTTGCAGCGGATACCAGCCTGATAACCATTTCCGGAAACAGACTTCTCCGCTTTGCATCGATATTCGACGCATCCCCATCACAGGAAATTTCCATCCCCGCTCTGGACTCGGCCAAGGAACCTGGAACCCTTCTGTACCGCGATACGGAGGGAACCACGAAATTATATTTTCATACGATCCACGGAGGGCCGTTATCCAAAACCACGGAACTGGATGTTTCTTTCGTTACCGTCGGGAATAACGGCGAGATATCGGCGCCTTCGAACATATTTCATCGGTCCTGGGAGAACACCAGGGATTTTTCATGGATTCGTTCTTATACCTATATAGGGTCCAGGGTGACGATGGGATGCGATAACCAATGGAGGGCCGATGTCATCTTCACGTTCTATCAGGCCCATCGTGATGATGGGCACTCCCGTAACGACACAATCTCCTTTGCTCTGGACCGGGACGGAAATTATGCTGAAATAGCTTCCGGTATTGCATGGGGGTGCTCGCCAGGGCCCGCTTCCATCGTATGGCGTGATACAAGCAGGGTAACCAGCGCCATCAGGCTCGACACCGGAAGCGACACTGTGCTCCTTGTGGCCGATGTCGTGCTGAAAAAGCAGGACATCATCCAGCGGAGCCCTGGCCTTTCGGTTGTGGGAGGGACGCTGCTGCTTAGCTGGCGGCAGATGTCGGAGGGCGCGGTTGTGGAGGTGCTGAACGAATGGAATCCGGTTCCCGGAGGGAGTGTGTCGCAGCTCGGTAGCCTGAATGGCGTTGGCAAAGCATACTGTACCCAAAATGGAGATATCCTTTCGACAAGTACCGGTGTCCGGTATATCCGTCTCCCTGTTCCCGAAAAAATCTTGGTGATTCTCGATGCGCAGACCCGTACCCAGGTACGCCGGGGACCGACCCAGGGATCGATCTATACTACCACACTGTTCTGCAGCTCATTCAGGCTTTCGGTTGCCGGCAGCACAGGGTGGAATTCCATCGCATGGGGATCCAGCGGGTCGGATGATCCTTTCGGGAGTCCTCCCGCTGTTTATCCCTGGCAGGAGGTTCGCGGCGGGGGCTACGATCCCGACCGCAATTTGATGTTCCTGAAGCTGATGAACTTCCTCAATATGTCTCCGGCCGCTACGGAAATTCATGTGGCGGCAGGGGGGAACACCAGACGGCTGGGTGATTTTCCCGCAACGGATACGCGAACATTGCTTGCGGGGAATCGGATGGATGAATATCTGATGCTGGGGGAAAGAGGGGGAGCCCGCTACCGCGATACCACTCTCGTCACTGCATTTTCATTCAGGAATGCCAGCTACGGCGCCATAGTGCAGCGGACTCTGGGAGGGAGATTCATTCGCGCCATGAAAATGAATCCCAGGACATGGCGGCTGGAGCTATATGATCTGGATGGAGTATTGCTCGGTTCGAATGAGCTTCCGATTTCCGCTGCCGATACGGCGCTCTCGATCATCCAGAGTCGTGATGATTCTTCTTTTGTGCTCACCTATATCGCTGACGATGGGGTTCATGCGATTGTGCTGAACAGCTCTCTTGGCGGAGTAGCTTCGGATCTGCGCGTAAGCTCCACGGCTACTGCGGTGGGGCGCCCCGCCGCCGCTTTGGTCCGTTCGATGCTCCATGTAGCCTGGGAGGATCACCGCGAGGGGGGAGCCGATATCTACGGAACCGTTCAACGGGTGGAAGGGATAGCCTCCGCCCCGGCGGAGCGGGGAGCGCTGCCGGAGCTTGCGAAGATCACCCCCAATCCGGCCGGAGAATATGTCACGTTCGACCTTCCAGGCGGAGCGGGGGAGGTGCAGATAGAGATCATCACCATCATCGGAGAGAGGGTTCGCATGGAGCGGTATGAGGCTGCCGGCTCATCGGGCCATCGCATCGATCTGCATGATATTCCAGCCGGATGTTATCTGCTCCATTACCGTAACGGAGCGGTTTCCCGGACGCTGCCGCTGAATATCATGCGATAATGGGCGGCCCGTATTTTTTCTTCGGGAAGTTGCCCGGGCTCTATCGGAGTTCCTCATGATAGAGCTCCTGCACGGTGCCGCCATCGCTCGCCTGGTTCATGATAACCTCGTAGTAACGCACATCGGCAGGTTTGCCCCGGCCGTTCAGATCGATGATCTCGAATCCATGATTATAATGGCGGCCATCGGCGGCGGCATCCAGGCGGATCTTCTCTGCCGGAACGGGAGGTTCCGGCAGATCGAGAAAATCCCTGATCGAAACCGGCCGTGCGCCATGTCCCACGCAGCGCCCCTTCACTCCCATGAACTCGCGGTAGATCGCCAGGTTGTGCTCATGTCCCCAGAACCATCCCGCCACCTTCTCGAAATAGGGGCGGAAGATCCCCATCAGCCGCTGGTTGATCGCATCCTTCTCCGGCGGTTCGTCCGGGTCGCCGCCAAGACGGTCGTGGTTGGAGAACGCCTGATGATGCGACAGGAGCATGGTGCGGCCGCTGAAGTTCTCCAGCTTGTGATGCAGCCAGGGGATCTCGTCCTCGCGCGGGACCGATCCCATGTTATGGGCCAGAAGGATATCGGTGCGTGAATTGAATCCGGTATCAGTTGCCAGAAACTGCCAGCCGTCGTCCTGGCTGCGCAGGGCGAAATAACTTGCCGGCTGCTGCTGCGCTCCGCTGTTCAACTGGTCAAGCAGCCAGTGGAATCCATGCCCGCCGCTGTAATAATCGTGGTTGCCCGCCAGATTGAACACCGGTATCGGCTCGCCGGTGCGGCTGTTGATGGCATGGCGGCGCATCGGCGAGAGGAAGTTATCCTCGCATTCATCGGTAAGGCCGGTGGTATAGATATCGCCCAGGTGGATGATGGCATCGGGGTTCATCAACGCCACGCCGCGCAGCACCTGAATGGCCTCCCGCGTGCCGGTGCCCCAGTCGGCGATAAGCGCCACCCTGCCGTGCGATGGCAGCCGCCACTCGATGGTACCGTACTCGATATTTCCGTTCCCCTCCTTCTGCCACGAGCGGTAGAGGGGGCGTTTGAAGAAGCGATAGAAATCGATGAAATATTCGGAGACATCCTCCCAGACCGATTCCTCGTCGTAATCGATTTCGGGGGCGGCCTCTATCGCCATACGGATGGAGCGTTCCAGGATCTGATTCTCGGTGGCGCGCGCTTCGGCAAGCTTATGAAACAGCGCCGATGCCTCCGGCTTGCGCCTGCCGCTCTCGGCCTCCATCGCATCCACCGTCTCATCGCTGCTCGGCTGTCCGGCGCTGGCCTCCACATAGGCGGCCGTTGCGGCGTTCAGCGGATGGGACATATCAACCGCCGGGGCCTCGCCGTCGGTATTGGGCGCTTTCGGCTGCTCCCTGCACACTTCGTTTCTGCATGCCGCCGCCGCTGCCGATTGCCAGAGCGAAATGGATGCGTCCGGGACTGTAGGATATTCCTGCATGATATCGGTCCTGTTGCTGTGAGAGCGGGCCTGGTTGATAGGGCTCGGCCGCCGGATCGTCGGAATCAATTCCTCGCCGGAGCCTCATCGGAGGGGCATCCAAGATTGTGCCTGGAAGAGAGCGTGGTGTATGCCCGCGCTGTTGCGATGGTTACTACATGTCCCCGGCTCCATGGCCGCCGCCGGGCGCGCAGGATGGTGCCGGTATGAAGGCCCGCCAGGATGAGGGGCCCGCGGTCGCCGGCCGGCAGTAAGAGTCTCCGGGGAGAGTCGTGAGCCGCCTGCGATGCTTTCTGCAACCGGAATAAATCCGGAAAATGAATCCGCAAGGGGATGTGTGATGTGTGCGGGAGCCGCCGTAGCGGTTAGCCGATCATCCCCTCCAGTTCCCGCAGCAGCCGCTCTATCTCCCGTTCCAGGTCGCCGGCTGCGGCGGACATGTCGCCCAGGTTCCGTTCCCATCCCAGCGTTTCCAGGCGGCGCGCGGCGTCGTAGGCGTCCGGGGCGGCGAAGTTGGCTATCGCTCCTTTCAGCGCATGGGCGGCGCGGCGGGTCATCTCGGGATCGTCCGTGGCGATCCCCTGGCGGATATGCTCCAGCAGGCGGGGGGTGTCGCGGCGCAGGAGCGCCACCAGCTCCGCCAGCAGATCGATATCGTTGTCCACCTGCGCCATCAGCTGGTCCCGGTTGAATGCCGCCGCAACGGCAACTTCTCCGGCTGGGGCTTCCGCCACACCATGCTCCGGATGGCCGCCGGAGGTGCTCATCACCTCGTAGAGCGTTTCAAAGAGCAGATCGCGGCGAAGCGGCTTGGAGACATATCCATCCATTCCCGCCTCCAGGCAGCGCTCTCGGTCCCCTTTCATGTTGTGCGCGGTCATCGCCACGATGGGGGTTCTCTCTCCGGAGATGAGCTCGCGTTCCCGGATCTTCGCCGTCGTCTCGAATCCATCCATCACCGGCATCTGCACATCCATCAGGATAAGATCGAACCGTTGCAGGCCCATCAGCGCCAGCGCTTCCCGGCCGTTGCCGGCCAGCTCCACCTGATGTCCCTTCTTCTCCAGCAGGGCCTGTGCGAGCAACTGGTTGACGCTGTTGTCCTCCACCACGAGGATACGGAGCGGGGGGAGATCGATCGGGGGCGTTTCCTGGGGGGCGTTGGCGGGGAGCTCGGCTTTCTGGAGCGCGTTGCCGAGCGCGCCACGGATCGCCGAGAGGAGATCGGCCGGCATGATCGGCTTGGTCAGATGGGCGGCCACTCCCAGCTCGCGGCATCGGGCCACCGAATCGCGCAGGCTTCCGGAGGAGAGCATCATGATGGTGGTGCTCCCGACCTCCGGATGTTCCTTGAGCCATTTCGCCACAGTGAAGCCATCCATATCGGGCATATGGGCATCCAGCAGGATCAGCCCGAACGGCGCTTCGTTCTCCGCGGCTCCCCGTATCGCCTCGGCCACCGCCGATCCATGCTCTACCAGTGTGGGGCGCATCCCCCAGCCTATCAGCTGCTCTTCCAGGATGCGCCTGTTGGTGCTGCTGTCGTCGATCACCAGCACCGGCATGCCGTGCAGGTCGGGACGCTCGCCGGCCGGTGAGGAATGGGCCGGGGGGATGCCCAGGCGGACCGTGAAGTGAAAGGTGCTCCCCAGGCCCAGCATGCTCTCCACCCAGATGGCGCCCCCCATCATCCCCACCAGTTGCGATGAGATCGCCAGCCCCAGACCTGTGCCGCCGTACTGGCGGGTGGTGGAGCTGTCGGCCTGGGTAAAGGCTTCGAAGATCAGTTTCTGCTGCTCCGGCGCCATGCCGATGCCGGTATCCGATACGGTGAAATGGAGCGCTGCCGCCGCGGGGGTCTGCCGTTCCAGCCGGGCACGGAGCACCACCTCCCCCCTGGTGGTGAACTTGATGGCGTTGGAAACCAGGTTGATGACCACCTGGCGCAGCCGCGTGGAATCACCCACGAACAGATCGGGAAGATCGGTCTCGAAGTGGCAGGCCAGCTCTATCCCTTTCTGGTCGGCGCGGACCCCGAGCGTGCGGATGGTATCTCCCAGGCTGTCGCGCAGGGAGAAATCGTGATAGTCGAGTTCGAACTTTCCGGCCTCGATCTTGGCGAAGTCGAGGATATCGTTGATGATGGTCAGAAGCGATTCGGCCGAGGAATGCACGGTCGTGAGATATTCCCGCTGGGGCTGGGTGAGCGGGGTATCCAGTGTAAGCTCGGTCATGCCCAGGATGCCGTTCATCGGGGTGCGGATCTCATGGCTGATGATCGCAAGAAATTCGCTCTTGGTACGGCTGGCCGACTCGGCGGCCTCCTTGGCCTGGCGCACGGCAAGATCGGCCTCGTACCGCTCGGTGATATCCCGTCCGGCCGCATAGAAGAATCCTCCGTCGTTATAGGGGGTGGCGTTCCAGGAGATCCAGCGGTAGGAGCCATCCTTGCAGCGGAGGCGATGCTCCAAGGCGATGGAATCCGATCCCTCCGCAAGGGCGTTTATCTCATCCAGCGTATGGGCCAGATCATCCGGATGGACCAGCGCGGTGTAGGGGGTGGCGAGAAGTTCCTCGGCGGAAAATCCGAGCGTGCGCTCCCATGCCTGGTTGATCTTCCTGAAGCGCCCGTCGAACCCGGCCGTGCAGAGCAGGTCAAGCGAGATGGTGAAGAAACGATTGCGCTCCTCCTCGGCCTGTTTGCGGGCGGTGACATCGTTGATGATGCCGACGATGAACCTGTTGCCGGCGTTATCGATATAGAGCGTCTTCTTGGTGACGAGCATTCTGGTTCTTCCATCCGGAAGGGTCAGCTGCTCTTCGCTGACGTTCGCATGGCCGGTGCTGAAGATCTGGTCGTCGATGTTCCAGAACCGCTCGCACTCCTTCCGGGGGAGGATGTCGCTATCGGTCCGGCCGATCAGCCCATCGGCGGTGCAACCGAAGAACTGGCAGAAGGCGCTGTTGTAGAGAACGAAGCGATGCTCGCGATCCTTGACGAATACAGGCTCGGCGATGGCGTCGATGATGCGATGCAGATGGTTGCGGGAGTTGGAGAGCTCCTCCTCGGCCCTTGCGCGTTCGGCGATCTCCGCCTGCAATTGTTCATTGGCGCGCACAAGATCGGCGGTGCGCTGGAGCACACGTTCCTCCAGTTGGTCGTGGGCGTGGCGAAGACATTCCTCCGAGCGTTTCCGGTCGTCGATATCGGTGAGCGTTCCCACCCAGCGGATGCGTTCTCCGGCATCGTTGTACATCGGGGTGGCGCGCACCAGTTGCCAGCGGTATTCCCCGCTGCTCTTGCGGTATCTCGCCTCGGTCTCCAGCGGTTTGCCGGTGCGGAGCGATTCGCCCCATTGCGCAATCATCTCTTCCAGATCGTCCGGATGCACCGCCGGCTGCCAGCTCCAGTTTTCGGCAGGGGTGAAGGTAAGGCCGGTGAAGGTGTTCCAGCGCTGGTTCACGTACGTCACCCTCCCGTCGGCAACGGTGGTCCAGACGATCTGCGGCATGGTATCGGCAAGGAACCGGTAATCCTCGATGCTCTGGTGCAGATCGTTCGCCAGCCGCACCTGTTCGCTGATATTCCGTGCGGTAAGGAGAATAACCTCCTTCCCCTCCAGCATCAGGAAATTGGCGATCACCTCCACCGGGACCGTGGCGCTCCCCTCCCCTTTGCCGATGGTGGTGAGCATCAGGGTCTCGTGATTTCTGATCCCTTCCAGAAATCCGGGCCACGCGTGTGCCGGGAAATTCGGTGCGATATCATGGATGGTCATCGCCAGGGTCTCCTCTCGGGAGTACCCCAGGATGCGGCATACCACATCGTTGGCATAGAGTATCCGGCCGTCCATCCCGAGCAGATAGATGAAATCCGCCCCCGGCACGAACTGCGGGGGATAGGAGGGGGCGTTCCGGCTGCTGTTGTCCCTTCCGGATTCGGTGTCGCGCATGATCTTGCTGTTGTCTATAAACGATCGAGGGAGAGAACCATCCGGCGGCCTCGGCGGCCGAGAGGCGTAACCCATGGGCCCGCTACCGGGGCGGGTCTGTCGAGGAAATGGATGTGGGCACCACAAACATACATCTTCGGAGTCCGCCCGCAAAGCCTGCCGGGGCTAATTTTCCGGTTCTGCAGGGAGGGGGCGTGGGGAGTGCGAAGTGGCTTTTCAGCGTGCGGGGAAGGGGGTGTGAACCTCCGGGAGCCGGCCGGGAAGGGGACTTGCTCCCGGCCTGGGCGCTTGTGCTACGTTCCCTGTTGCAGGGGAGTGAGTTCTTCCTCGTCCGAGATCTCCTCCTCGGGTTTCGGTTCCTCCTTCTCCTCTGCGGAGAGTTCCGGCGGCATCGGAAAACCGAAGATCGCAGGGAAGATATAGTTGATGGCGAGCACGGGGGAACGCGAGTGGAAGTTCTCGTACAGCTTTGAGCAGGACATCACGATCACCAGGTCCATATCGGGCACCACGCAGACCAGCTCTTCTCCGCTCCCCAGCGCCATCAATATTCCGTTGGGAAGCTTCTGCTGCACGTGCGGTTCATCGAATTCCATAATCCACCAGTGATATCCGTATTTCTCGGTAAGAGGGCCCGTGGTATCCACTACCATCGTGCTGTGCGTGGAGCGAATCACCCAGGTGGCCGGCACCACATGCTCGGCGCGCCACATGCCGCCACGGGCGTACAGCAGGCCGAAACGCGCCAGATCGCGCGAGGTGATGGTAATGCCGTAGCCTCCGTCCGCGATATCCCCATTATGCAGCCACTCGGCCGAGGTGATGCCGATCTTTTCGAAAAGATGGCGCTTCGCATATTCTTCTATCGGAACGCCGACCGCGTTGGCAAGGATATTCGATGTCATGAAATAGCAGCCGGAATTATAGGCGAATTCCTGTCCGGGGGGGAACATGGCCGGCCGCTGCAAGAAATATCCCAGCGGTTGTTCGCTTCTGAACATCCGGGCGTAATCCGATTCCGTGTCGTTGACGTCCTCTCCGTGCTGCCATACCAGGCCGCAGTTCATCCTGAGCAGATGCTCCATCGTCATGATGCTCTTGAACGAACTCCCCTCCAGCTCCTTTCTGTAGGCGGGGAAGAGCACCGAGAGCCTGGTATCCACGTCCGGCAGTTCCTCCCGATCGATGGCGATGCCGACCAGCGCCGAGAGGATGCTGGCCGAGATGTCCGTTACGGGCCGCGCCGATTCGATGCCATCGGACCCGAAATATTCCTCTGTCACCAGATATCCGTCCTTGACGACCAGCAGGCTGTGGATTGCGCCGAAGCGGAACTCGCGGAGTGAATCGACCAGTTCCAGTATCATGGTGGAATCCATCCCCCGTTCCAGATAGCTCGAGTGCTGCCATGCCGAATCGGGCCAGATGCGCCCGTCATCCTCCAGGGGGATCTGATGCTCCTGCCGGCACCCGGCCGCCGCAAGAACAAACAGCAGGAGCAGACCGGAGATGATCGTGGATGGGGGCAGGGGAAATCGGGACATAATAGTTATAGATACGTTGCAGGGAGTATACAAAGGGGTTTATTAAGATTTTCGCGAAAAATATGTCCGTATGGTATCGCATACCAGGGGAATTTTTCTCTCCCCATCCTGTAACCAACCGGCGATTCCGGGAGGAGCCCATTCCGTATATTGCCATCCTGCGCTATAATCCAGCCGGACCCATCAATATTTCTTCCGATAGTCGCCATGAATTTATCCCGATACTCCCTGTTCGCTTCGTTCTGTTTTGCGCTTGCGATCACCGGAGCCCTTGCCGGTTGCGCCGGCAACGATTCGCCCGCCGGTCCCGGTAGCGGCAAGGACAGCACCGTCATTCCCGTTGCAACGCCCCCGAACGCGGGCAGCAGCTTCGTGCTTCATTATTATGAGATCGGCGCCGGAGGGACGAAGGTGGATAGCACCGAGGATATTGATACCATCACCGTGGTAGGAAGCGGGCTTGCGGTAGCGGGGAAGCGGGATGCCGTGGCATTGCGAGCAACGGACGATACCACCACGTTGTATCTGCATTATGATCCGAACGGCGATTTCTCCATGCTGAATGTGAGAAACGCGCACTGGCCGATGATCTGGGAAACATTTCCCATCGCGACCAAAGGGAAGCTGGGCCTGCCGACGATCAGGGAATATGACGCCGGCAACAAGGATACGTATGTACGAAACGACTCGACGTATTACGAGGGGACCGAAGATGTGACCGTGGGCGGAAAAACGTATGCGTGCCACAAGATCCGGAATATTCAGACGCATGATACCGACGGGGAGCGTACCCGTGCGCGTTATACCCGGTATTACTGGTATGCGCCGGCCGCAAAGATGTTCGTGAAACACGAATTTCTCTACGAGGTTTTCGAACGTTCCACGGGCACGGTCTACTTCAAGCGCGGGCCCAGCTATACCTATCTGATCTCTTCGGCATTGAAATAAGACGCTTAGAGCGACACGATCCCGGAGAGACCTGTTCTCATCCGGGATCGTTGCTGTAAGAGCGGCTGGCGCAATAACGCGCCGGAGACAATCACTCTGCCGGCCGGTCGCTGCTCAATGGCCCGCCGCAAATTCGGAGAATCGGCTCACTCCTTGTACAGCCGTGCCTCCACGCGGCGGTTCTGCGCGCGTCCTGTTTCGGCCGCATTATCGGCGATCGGCATATCGGCGCCGTAGCCACGCGCCACCACACGTTTTTTCGCGACTCCCTCCCCTACCAGATAATTGCGGACCGCCTGGGCGCGGTTCTGCGAGAGCGCTCGATTATATGCGGGCGTTCCCTGGTTATCGGTATGGCCGCGTATTTCCAGAAGGAGCGACGGGTCGTTCTTCAGGAGCGTTGCCAGTTTTTTCAGCTCCGGGAATGATTCCGGTTTCAGTATCGCCTTATCATAATCGAAGAATATATCGCGCACATTCAGCACCACCTCGCTGTTGAGATTGAACAGATCGAAGTTCGCCCAGGAGCCTCCGGTGGCGGCGGTAAACCCCATCCAGCATGTCCCGTTATCCAGCGTCATCAGCGTATCCAGCCGGAGCGCCACCGTCAGCACGGGGCTGGTGAGATCATCCAGATAGACCTCCAGGGTTCCCGGCACATAGCGCACCTTGGCGGTGTGGCGCCCGCCGGCTTTCAGGTCCGGCAGTGCACTGGTCCATCCCCGCGACGTACGATGATCGGCGCTGTTGGGCTCCATGCCGCGCGAGTGAACGCTGATATGGTTGCCGTTCGGTTCCGGATTGCTGTCGGGATTGTTATCGTAGGTATCGAACTCCACCGCCAGGCTGTTGCGTATCCCCTGGTAGCCTATTCCCCCTCCAACGCCCCCTTCATACACCGAGGAATTCTGCAGCACGAACGCAAGGCCGTCGGCGCCGGGCACCCTGGGAGAGCGGCTGCCGGGAGCGGTAATGGAAAAGGAGAAGGTTAATTCGAAGCCATCGGCCACGCGCTGTTTGCTGTTGAACCACACCGAGCCGGTTTGTGATACTTTCGCCGGCACGATCCTGATACGGTCTCTCATCTTGCGGGCCGCGCCATTCAGGGTGACGCCGGCAGCGGAGGTGAAATCGCGATAGTTGAACTGCGCGCTCGCTCCAAGGGGAATCAGCAGAAGGAGCAGTAGTACCGGGAGGCGGGGAGCGATACGAGATGTCATGGCATATGCCCGGGGTTGAATCGGTAGTAACGTAACGATGCGGAACAAGCGGAGCGCACGGCGTGCATCATCAGGCCGGAAGCCAGACGGAATATTCCGGACGATGCGGCTCATCATCTATCTGCGGGCGCCGGGTTTCCTGCCGGCGCGGGGGAAATTCTCATCGAGCAGGGAGATGAATTTCCGGCGGGATTTATATTCCTTGTAAAGCTCGTCGAGATATTCCTCGAACGTCACCGGTTCCATCAGGTCGCGAACCTTTCCCATCAGCATGATGATCTCCTCGTACGCGCGCGCGGTCGATGAGGGGAGCAACTCCTCGATCTGCGCTGTGTAAACGGCCAGCGAATCCTCGGGGTGTTTCCGGGCGCGCCCCTCGGCCAGCGCCAGCCACTGATTCCTGGAGCAGCCCTCGGCGAGCGCCTCCTGCCATGCGCTCTCGTAATCCTTGTCGGCCAGCAGGATATCGATGATGGGGCGATCGTAATATTCATCCCCCTGGCTCCCTGTTTTCCCTTCGCCCTCCCTGATCGCCTGCAATGCTCTCTGCTTCCATTGGTTCCAGTTGCCGGCTCGTTCGGCCTGCTTGCGCAGCCTGCGGTAGCTCCCCACGGACTGTGCCGCCACGAAAAGATCGTACAGCATGCGGAGCGCCTTTTCATGGTCTCCGCGCTCGGCGTACACGTTGACGAGAAAATCGGCGAGCGCGGCATTCCTCCCCGTTCCGAACAGCCGTATCCCTTCTTCTGCCTCGGCCACCGCTTCGTCCATGCGTCCGGTGCCGGTGTAAAGGTCTATCAGCTCCTTGCTTCGGCGTATGGATGGCGATTCCTTCTTCCTGACCAGTATCAGCAGTTCGGTATCGCTGGTCTGCGCGGCCAGATCCTTTGCAATCTCCATCAGCCGTGCGTAGCCGGGGGCTTTTTTTCGCGGGGGGTCGTTTGGCATCTGTTCCTCCCGTTCCAGATGTTCCCGTACCAGGGCGGCAAGCCGGGCTGTGCCATCGGCTCCAAGCGCTTTCCGGTATCGGGAGAACAGTTCCAGATCGGTGAGGAGGCTCATGTTGAGCACCCGTTCGGCCAGTTCGCTCTTCCCGAGCTGCAGAAGAGTATATCCCTTGTGGTGGAATTTGAACATGCTCTCCATCAGACCGATTACTCTGCTATCGCCGTCGGTGATTCCCGCAATCAGATCCAGACGGATGATGGCATGTTCGAGAAGGTCCAGCACCTCCTTCGATGCCGATTCCTTTTTCAGCATGCCGAAGATCGTGTTGACGATCTCCATCAGGTCCTCGATGTTCTTATCGAAGCTGCTGCTGTCCTCATCGTAATAATCGTAATCATCATTCCCGTAGAGATCCGGCTCGGTGAGGGCGGTTATCTCATCGCGCAGCGACTGGAGCGACAATCCATTCTTTCCCTCGCGCAGCGCATCCAGCACCAGCGCACGGCGCAGAGCGTCGTGCTCCTCCGCATATTTCATCACAAGCTCCACCAGATCCGGCTTCGGCATCGATTCGAGATAGGATGCGATATCCTGAAGCGAGCCGTCGTTTCCGATGGTCCCATCATCTTTTTTTTCAATCCACGCCAGTGCCGTCGCCACGCAATGCTTGCAGAACTCGTCGTCGTAGCCGAGCGGGCAGTTGCAGGAATATTCGAGATATCTCCCCGATTTCCAGATCGCCACCTTGTAGGTGTGCGTGCCCACCACCTTCGCCGTGATTTTCTCCCCCTGCTGCGCCAGATTGAATACTGCGCCGGAGCGGAAATAATCCTCTCCCCGCTTGAAATAGGTGGAGCCGCTCAACCCTCTGACCTTCTCTTTCGTGATGAGATCGGAGAGCGATATCCCGGTTGCCCCTGCGCTGGTACGAGCTGCCATGCGTGTAGTATGAGAAAAAGATCCTGTTGTTGGGCGGATAAGTTAACCGATACCGGATAATAGTTGGAAGCGAAAGGGTTCTTCGGCCTCCACAACGGCAAAGGCGCAACGTGCCGATAGCCGTTGCGCCTTTGCGATGCTATTGATCCGGCGGTCGCGGGAACTTAATTCAGCGACAGCCCTATCTCCTCGCTGGTGGGCCTGCCGGCCATCCCGCTGATGCTCGCATGGAGGTTGTGATGCACGGCGGTCTGCCGGGCTGCATCGCGCACGAACTCGTGGGAATCGCCCAGGCATGCCCGCACCAGTGCCTTGGATTCGGCGTCCAGCGTCCAGCGCTGCATCGTTCCCATGGCATACATGGAGGCGGAGCGCACCCAGGGATGGAAATCCCCCGCAGCGGCCTTTACCCGTGCCAGAGCATCGGCGCGCTGGAGCTTGCCCATATGGCGGATGATGGCCGCGTACATGGCGCTGGTGTTATGCAGATCGCCCGTGATGACCGCATCGCGCGCCACCGATACGCGCTCATGGATGGAGCCTTCCGAGGGGAGAAGCTCGAACAGGATCTGGAGATGATCGCCATCGCCCACATGACCCAGCACATCGATGTTCAGAGCGGAGGGGCGCTTCCGGAGATCCTCCAGCACTGCCGGGGCAAGATCGCTCAGCCCCAGCTCCACGATGATCTGCATAGCCATCTCGCGATGCTTGTCGGCCCGTATCGCCTCGGCGATCACTTCGGGATCGAGGCTTTCCAGGAAGAGGGTACGGGTGCGCTGGAAAAGCTCGTCCTGCCCGCTCCAGCCAAGTTCCTCATGGGCCAGCAGGATGGCGAGCGAACGGAGCGCCCTGATGGTATCGATATCGGTGCGCAGCGTGGCGGTCCAGTCCACGAACCGTCCGGCGAGCCGTTCGGCGTTCTCGATCTGATCGAACATGCCGGGAGGGGCGGAGGTCCAGACGAGTGCCTCCAGCAGTTCCAGCATCGCCTCGCCAAGCTCGGGGTCGTCCTCGGCGCGGTCGATCAGCGCTATCGGGTCGAGCTGGCGCACGATGGTCTCGGCGATGAAGCCACGGGCGCTATCGCCACGGCGCATGCCGAAGACCACGCAGTTGCGCTGCATCTCCCAGGCATCGATCAGTTCGGGGGTCTGCGTGACATAGGCAATCGTTCTGTGCAGTCCCCATCCCTCCGTCACCGGCAGGAGTTCGGCCAGCAGCCCGGTATAGCTTGGCATCTTGCCTGCTCCGCGTGCCAGGGCATGGCAGAGATAGCCGGTGAATTCCGAGTGGCGGGCCAGCGGCAGGAGCGATTCCATCTCCGGGAGCGATGCGCCCATCGTACCGATGGCGATACCCCATTTTACGGCGGTATAGTCGGAGCTGCGCTGCGCCATCTCCGCAAACAGATCGCGCACATCGGGGGTGATGGTGGTGGAGTGGAGCGATCGCAGGAGCTTGTGATGGTAGGCGGCGGGCTCCACATCGCGGACGATCTGTTCCAGCGCGCGCCAGTCGTCCAGCTTCACCGAGCCGGCGGCGAACACCGCCTGGGCCACCTTCTTCCAGCGGGCATCGTCCGATTCGCGGATAAGCATATCGCGTGCGCCGGGGCGGTAGCTGGTTCCGGTCTGATCGGCGGGGATGGAGGGGAAGCCGCCGTAATCGATCGGGGCACGGGGGTGCCTGCGTATCTGCGCGACGACACGCTCGTAGATCGACTGAGCGGGGGGAGCCTGGGAGGGATCGGAGCCGGCCGGGCCCGGTGTGAAGGTCTTGAGCCTTCGTGTCTTCCTCCACGGAACCGCCACTCCCGCCGAGAGCGCGGCGACTAGTATACTGATGATGAGCAGCAGCAGCATATCAACGGTTTCTGTTGTCCTGGATATCTGTGGCTTTCCGGTTCACGGTCGCATGGGGAAAGATCGCATACTTCGGGGAGAAATGCTGTTATAAAATTTGGCTTGCCGAAGGAATCAGGCGTGGCCTGCCCCCGCGGGGGGCGATCTCCCCCGGCCGGAGGTGGTTCGGGCCTCTTCACGCGGAGTTGTACGAGGGAACCTGGCGTTGCCGGAAGAGCAGCGAAGTGGCGGAACGGTGAATGTGCGGCGGTGGCCGGCAATGGATGATGGAAGCCCTGAAACGGCAAACGCGGACGGGGCCCCCAACGCAAGGGTCTCCGTCCGCGTCTGCTATCGTCGCCTATCGCTCTCCGCCATGTCATCCCTGCAGGGGAGGAGAACGAGCGAGGTTTCACTGCCCCCAGGGTCGCGGAGCAATGAGATTTCTCGTGAGGGAGATCCTCTCACGATCTACGTGCGGGAGCCGTCCGGCGCTCTGCCGGCTCGTATGCCGCTTCCGTTCCATGTCTGTCGTTCATGGGGCCGGGTTCGGCATGCCGGGTTGCGGTGCCATCGGGGCATCCCGCTGCCGCAGGGGGTACCTGCATCTATATCAATGGACCTCGCGGTCCGGCCTTTCATCCTGCTTCTGGCATCTATGGGATGAGCCCGCCGGGCAGAGCCGGCCCATCCCATGGTATCTCAGCGCTATGCATCATTCGCACGGTTTATCTTCATCACCATCAGATCAGCGGCATTCACGGTAGAACGCTCTTTCGGCCATACCTTCTTCTCTTCGCCCGCCTTACCGTTCCGGGAGATCCGGTCCCCGGGAACAGGGCCTTGTTCCCCGCAGGATGCCGTTCGTTCCCGGCCCCTTCATTTCCCTGTAACCCCATTTCGTATCCCCCGTAGGGGAGGCTGTCTCTGTATGATCGGGGTAGCATCGATATGCGTGTCCTACGATGATATTGACCGTTCTCCCCTGCCGCGTGTGACAGAGGCATCATAAAAAAGTTTCCCGGCATCAGACAGAATGCGACCATTTGCCATGAACAGATCCTACAGTAGAATATTCATCGCGGCGGCGTGCCTGGCGGTCTCCGCCGGAGCCGCACAGGCGCAACGCGGCGGACCCGGCGGCATGCCCGGCGGGGGGCCGCAGGGGAACGTCGGCGGAACGGTGGTGGACAGCACCTCCGGCGAGCCGTTGCGAGGAGCCACGGTCTCGCTCTGGAACCGCGCCGATTCCACGCTGGTAACCGGTGCCATCGCCGAGCGCGACGGCAGCTTCGCCATCAACGGTCTTCTCCCCGGCGACTACTACGTGAAGGTCAGCTACGTGGGGCGGAGACCCCGGGTTATCGGCGGGGTGACGGTTGGGGCGGGGAGCGGGCGGGTCGATCTGGGCCCCGTCCGGCTGGTGCCGGATGCACAGCTCCAGGACGAGGTGACCGTCACCGCCGAGCGCGAGTTCATGACCGTTGGGATCGACCGGACCATCTACAAGACCGATGATCTGACCGTGAGCGCCGGCGGCAACGCCACCGATGTGCTGGGGAATATCCCGCAGATCGAGGTGGACGCCGACGGCAAGGTGAGCCTGCGGGGAAACCAGAACGTCGCCGTCCAGCTCAACGGCCGCCCGATGGTCCTGCGGGGCGATGCGCTTACATCGTTTCTGCGGGGGCTCCCCGCCAGCGCCATCGAGCGTGTGGAGGTGGTGACGAACCCTTCGGCCAAATACGATCCGGAGGGGATGGGAGGGATCATCAATATCGTGCTGGACCAGCAGAGCAGCCGGGGGCTGAGCGGCGGGGTGAATGCCTCGGGCTCCACCAACCGCAACTACACCGCCGGGCTCAATCTGGCCTACGGCGATGGCCCCTGGAATATCTTCGGCAGCTACTCCTTCAATTATTTCGACCGGCTGGCTACCGGCAATCGCTACCGCAGAAGCTCCGTGCCGGGATGGGCGCCGGAGATCCGGCAGACATCCGAGGGGGATGGGAGCTATCCGGGACATTCGCTCAACGCCAGCGCCGATTACAGCTTCGGGGGCAGTACCCTCTCGCTCAGCGCCATCACCGGCCGGTGGGGAGGCGGGGGGAGCACCACCACCGCCAGCACCGAGAAGGATGCCGCCGGAGGGGTGATCCGCCGCTACGACCGTGTGGCCGATGACGACCGCACCGGTATCCCGATGGATTACCGTCTCGGCTACAAGATGGTGCTGGAGCCCTCCAGTCACGAGCTGAGCGCCGAGATCCGCTACAGCAGCGAGAAGAACGATATCACCAATGCCTACACCCAGAGCGATCGCTCGCTCGATGGGTCGGGAGGGGATTCGCTCCAGCAGCGGCAGCGCTCCGCCGAGCATAATACCGTGGGCAGCTACGCCCTGCAGGCCGATTACGTGCGCCCGCTCTGGGAGGGCTCCCGTCTGGAAACCGGCTACAAGGGGGAGGTGGAGCGTACCGAGGGTGATTTCTCCTTCGAGACGTTCGATGCCGTTGCCGGAGCATTCCAGCCGGCCCCCGGATTCGGCAACGCCTACGATTATCGCCGCGAGATCCATGCGCTCTATGGCACGCTGGGGCAGGAGTTCGGCGATTTCTCCGCGCAGGTGGGGCTGCGCGCCGAGCAGGCGCTCACCCGCTTCGATGCTCTTAGCAGCGAGCAGTCCTTCGACAACGATTATGTCAGCCTTTTCCCGAGCGCGTTCCTCAACTACAAGGCGAGCGATGCCCTCCAGTTCAAGGCCAGCTACAGCCGCAGAGTGCAGCGTCCCTGGATAGGAGCCCTGAACCCGACGATCAATTTTCAGGACCCCACGTTCCGCCAGTCGGGCAATCCCTATCTGAAGCCCGAGTACACCGATTCCTACGAGCTGAGCGCGGTCTTCTTCACCGAAGGAGCCACCCTCACGCTGACGCCGTTCTACCGCTATGCCACCGATATCATCAGACGCTACGATGTCACCGATAGCAGCGGCATCTCCACCGTCACGTTCCTGAACTTCGATACGAACGAATCGTACGGCGCCGATCTTATCGGAACCGCGCGGGTGGGGGAGTGGCTGAACGCGTTCGCCAGCATCAGCGGCTACCGGACCGTCACCGACGCCGGAAACATCCAGGATGAACTCGGCAGCGATGGCTTTGTCTGGATGGTTCGGGGCAATGCCACCTTTACGCTGATGAAGGGGCTGGATCTTCAGGCCAGCTTCTTCTACCGCGCGCCGATGAACATCGAGCGCGGGCGCATCGCCGCATGGTCCACGGCCGATTTCGCGTTGCAGCAGAGAATCCTCGGCGAGCGCGGGCGGATCGGCCTGCGCGTGAGCGATCCGTTCAAGTGGATGGGCTTCAGCTTTACCCGCGACGACGAGCAGTCGTATCAGGAGTTCGAGCATACATGGAACTCGCGCGGGGTCTTCCTGACGTTCAGCTATACGTTCGGCAACCCATCGCAGATGCCCCGGCGCGATCGCGGCGGGCAGCAGCCCTCCGGCGGCGGCATGGATGGCTTCGGGATGTAGCGGAAATTCCCGCCCGAGCCTGTAGTACGAGTGCCCTCACCGGCTGGTTCCGGTGGGGGCATTGTTGTAGGATGACTGCCCTCCGGAGCATCTCGCAACAAGGGGATGATAGTCATGGCCGCAGCGCTCCTGTAATGCGGCATCCGCATCTTCCTGGAATCATCTTTGGAACAAGTTGCCCGCGCACCCAGGTGCTTGGTGGCGGGTGCGTCTCCTCCTATGTTGTACCCCGGTGATTCCCGATAATCGGGAGCTGCCGGCCGCCTGTGCAATGGCCGTTGTGGCGCGAGACCTCGTAATTCCGCGGCACCGGAATCGCTCTCAGTGATTTTCCTGCTGCCGGTACGGGAACCGATGGGGGCGGGGGAACCCAAATACCTCTGCCGTCCCGCCGGTTCTTCTGCCTGGCGTTATCAGGAAGATCGTCTGTCGGTAATTCATCCCACGGCCGTGTTCCAGCGCAGCTCCCCGGATTCATCCGGTTCCGGAGCCGCATGGCCGGCCCGATTCATCGTATCCATAGTCTGTTCCGGTTTATGAAGAGATCACTTGTTCTACAGTGTATGGCGCTCGTCTCCCTGCTGGCGTCGGCCGATTCGGCGTTTGCGCAGGGGCGCGGAGATGGGAGCGGAGGGCGCGCAGCGGGCGCGGAGGGGAAGGTCACCGGCATGGTGACCGATAGTGCCGATGGCGCTCCCCTGGGCGGGGCCACCGTCTCGATCTGGAACGCCGCTGATTCCACGCTCGTCACCGGCGCCATCGCGGGGCGCGACGGAGGTTTCTCGATCGACGGGCTCCGGCCGGGCCGATATTATCTCAAGGTGACCTATGTGGGATACCGGCCGGGCCTGATCCCCGGCGTCGCAATCCGCCCGGCGGCGCTGGAGGCGGATCTGGGAAGAATTGCGCTGGGTGTGGCCGCCTCGCTTCAGAACGAGGTTACCGTCACCGCCGAACGCGACTTCATGACCGTGCAGGCCGATCGCACCGTATACAAGACCGGCGACCTTACGGTGAGCGCCGGCGGCAGCGCCACCGATGTGCTCCGGAATATCCCCTCGGTAGAGGTTGATGCCGACGACAAGGTGAGCCTGCGGGGCAATCAGAACGTCGCCATCCAGCTTAATGGGCGCCCGATGATATTGCAGGGGGATGCGCTTACCAACTTCCTGCGCGGGCTTCCGGCCGGGGCGGTGGAGCGCATAGAGGTGGTGACCAATCCCTCCGTGAAATACGATCCGGAGGGGATGGGAGGGATCATCAATATCGTGCTGAACCAGCAGACCCGCCGTGGCTTCAGCGGCGGAATAAATGGCGCCGTCAGCACTACCAACTCGCAGAACATCGGCCTCAACATGTCCTACGGCGACGGCCCCTGGAATATCTTCGGCAGCTATTCGCTGAACCACGGCACGCGCGACGGCTCCGGCGATATCTACCGTGAGAACCGCATCCCCGGCCTTACTCCCATCCTGGAACAGAGCTCCACCAACGACCGTGATTTTCTCTCCCACGCGCTGAACGCCAGCGCCGATTATAGCTTCGATCGTTCCAATACCCTCTCCTTTGCCGCCATCGTCAACAGCCGCGATGCCGATGGCCTGTCGGTGAATTCCACCACGGAGTTCGATAACGATCGGGCGCTTCTGCGCCGCTACCAGCGCGATGCCGACAGCCGGGATAAGGAGATCGGCATGGATTATCGCCTGGGATATAAAATGGTGGCCGATCCCTCGAAACATGAGCTTACCGCCGAATTGCGGTACGGCAACGAGGATGAGAATGATTATACCGATTACGTCCAGAATGATTTTGCGTTCGATGGCTCGCCGCGCGATTCCCTGCGGCAGTTGCAGCGCAGGGACGAGGATGGAAGCTTCAGCGAATATTCGTTGCAGGTGGATTATATCCGCCCGCTGTTCGGCGATGCCTCGCGGCTGGAGACAGGGTATAAGGGCGAGGTGGAGAAAATAGGCGGCGATGCGTTTTCCGAAACGCTCGATCGTACATCCGGTGAGTTTCGCCCGGATCTGGAATTGAATAATGCCTACGAATACCAGCGCCAGATCCATGCGCTGTATGCCACGTATTCCGACGAGTTCGGCCCGTTCTCCACACAGGTCGGCGTCCGCCTGGAGCAGGCGCTTACCACATTCGATCTTACCACGACCGGCGAGACGTTCGACAACGATTATGTCAGCGTTTTTCCGAGCGCATTTCTCAATTACAAGGCGAGCGACGCCCTCCAGTTCAAGGCCAGCTACAGCAGGCGCGTGGAGCGCCCCCGGATACGCTCGCTCAATCCTTTCATCACCTACGATGATCCGCAGTTCCGGCGCAGCGGCAACCCGCAACTGAAGCCGGAGTACACCGATTCCTACGAGCTGAGCGGCATTTATTTCGGCGAGGGGGTAACTCTTACGGCCACCCCGTTTTATCGCCGTTCCACCGATGTGATCCGCCGTTTCGAGATCATCGATTCCACGGGCATCTCCACATCCACGTTCCTGAATTTCGATGTCAATACTTCGTACGGACTCGATCTTATCGGTACGTTGCGCCCGGCCGAGTGGCTGCGGGCATTTGCATCGGTGAGCGCCTATCGCTCGGTAACCGATGCCGATAATGTGGATGCTGATCTGGGGAGCGATGGGTTCGCCTGGAGCGCGCGCGGCAACGTCACGGTCCTGTTCCCGATGTGATTCGTTCTTCTGGCCAGCTTTTTCTACCGCGCGCCGATGAAGGTGGAGGGGGGAGAGATGAAGGCGATGCAGATGATGGATTTCACGATCCAGAAGAAATTATTCGATGACAAGGCCCGCATCGGCCTGCGCGCCAGCGATCCGTTCGGCCTGCGCGGGTTCAGCATGATTCGCGACGATCCCCGGTATTATCAGGAGTCGGACCGCAACTGGGGCGGCCGCGGATATTTCTTCACCTTCAGCTATACCTTCGGCGCGTCCGACCGCAGCACCTCCCGCCGCAACCGCGACGGGCAGGGAGGGGGCGGAGAGTATATGGACGATTTCGATATGTAGAAGCGGCTC
>JBMDXA010000141.1:0-22581 GCA_048594725.1 Candidatus Kapaibacteriota bacterium | reverse complement strand
CCTGATAGACCCAAGCATGCCAGATGCATCACGCAAAGCCGCGAAGGCGCAAAGAAGAGGTCTTTCTTTGCGCCTTCGCGGCTTTGCGTGGGGTTCTTCCGAGAGTGCCTACTCAGGGTCGCTCAAGTATATAGTTGCCTTTAGAATTTCGATTGACGAGAAAGAAAGCTGGTGGGCGGAGGTTTTCGATCTTAGACTTTCGATTGAGGAGGAAGAAGGGGGGGAGTCCGGAGCAGGGGACAGGATAGATCTATAAGCCTATCCGACGGAGGCCACGCACACAGGGGTTATAGAGCAATGCATGTGATATCATCTCATATTCGCGCAGATTTCAAGCCCAACGCACGATAGAACAGCACCACCCTCACGCCCGCTCCATCACGATTCGCGGCTGGGAGTTGCAACTTGTGGTCGGATCGCTCGAAATTGTCACTTCCAGATGATAAAACTTCGAGAACGTGAGAACCAGCGCAGATCGCTCCTGGCCCTGGCGCGGGAGCGGAAGAGCGGAAGCAACAGAAGCTATCCGCTGTGGAAGGTATTGCTGATAGCCAACGGCACGCTGGTTAGCCTGATACTGGTATGGTCGCTCTTCGACTCTACCAACGCATCCCTTTCCGGCGTTATGCTGTCGGCGCTGCTGGCGGTGGCCTACTGCACCCCCATCACGCTGCTGGCGCGGCTGGGTTCGGATTTCGTGCAGCGGAAATCGTCCGGCAGATCGCGGGGACTCCAGGGAGCGCTGCTGGTGGCGACCTGGATGGTAAGCGGCGTGATCGGCTCGGCTCTGGCCTACGGTGCCATCTGGCTTGCCAGCGGCGGCAGGCTCGTCATGCAGAGCGGCCTGTTCACGTCGATGCTGGCCGGCAACGGGGTGATCGCCATCGGCGTGGGCACCTTCATCTTCTTCTTCGAGCTCATCAACGGCCGCTACCGCACCCAGGCGGAGATGCTCAACCAGCAGGATCTTCTGGCCGCCGAACTGCTGGCGGCGCGCAACGTGCAGTGGAGCCTCCTGCCGCCGGGGGATATTCTGATAGCCGGGTTCGATATCAGCGGCGGCACCGAACCGGCCGTGGAGATCGGCGGCGACTACTACGACTATCTCTCCTTCGCCGACGGGACCAAGGGGATACTGATAGCCGATGCCGCCGGCAAGGGAGTTCCCGCCGCGCTGGTGATGGCGAAATTCCAGGGCATGACCCAGGCGCTTTCAATCCATCTCTCCTCGCCGGATGAATTCCTGAGCGTGCTTGATGACACGCTGAAGATGAGACTGGATCGCCGTAGCTTTATCACCGTGGGGATGGTGACGATCGATCTGGAGGACCGCTGTACCTTCTACCGCGCCGGCAACAATCCCCTGCTTCTGTACCGCGCCGCAACCGAAGGCGTGGAGATATCCCGCCCTCCCGGACTGGCGCTGGGGCTGGCTATCGGGACCACGGTGGCGCACCGGCAGCAGCCGGCCCCCATCACGATGAACCCCGGCGATGTGGCGCTCCTGTACTCCGACGGCTTGAACGAAGCCACCGCCTCCAGCGGCGAGCCCTACGGCGACGAACGGGTTGCCGCCGCGCTGCGGGAGATCGCCGCCCGCGAGCCCAGCGCCCAGGCCATCCGCTCGGCCCTTCTGGAATGCCTGGCGGAGTTCGTGGGCTCGGCCGAACCGCACGACGATATCACGATCGTCGTGATACGAAAACTATGACCGGCCTCCGGAGATACCGGCGCCGCAGATCCACTAGCGCATACCCGACGTGGCAACAACGCCCCCGACTCCGCTCGACCGAATGAAACGCGCCGGCTGCTGGGCAGTCGGGTTCTACCTGATGGCGGTCTTCTTCGCGATGGGATTGCTCATATCGTTTCTGAACGGCGATATCCTTACCGCCCTTCAGGCGCTGGTCGTCATGGCGCTGTTCGGCATGCTGGGATGGTGGCTGGCACAGAAGAGAGCAGCGGGGAGAAAGTAGATAGCAGTGCCTGGTTTCGAGCCGCTGGTGCCGGGGAAGAATGGCCGGTAGCCGGTCCGCGGGGTGCGCCCGCCGCCAGTGGCCCGTGGTCGTTGCGCCTGCACCCCTATCGTCCGTCTCCGCTATGACGGCGACGGACAACCGACCACGGACCTTCATCAATCGTAAATCCAAAATCGCAAATCGTCAATCCTCCCCGATTCCCAGCTCGCTGGCGGCGCGGGCCATCAGGTCGCGCATCAGTTCCGGTTCGAACGGGGAGCGGAGTCCGGTGGAGCTGAAGACATCCAGCAGGCTCTTGGTGCCGCCGATACGGCACAGCTCAAGATAGATCTCCATGGCACGCTCGTGATCCTCCACATCGATCAGCGCAAGCTGCATGGCGGCGGTAGTGGCGATGGCGTAATCGATGGTATAGAACGGGCTCTGGAAGAAATGGGCTATCGAATACCATCCGGAATTTCTATAGTGCTCCATGCCGCTGTAATCGATGCCGGGCTGGTACAGATCGGTGAGATGTCCCCACATCGCCTCGCGCTCCACGGCCGTGGCATCCGGGTTCTCGTAGATCCAGTGCTGGAACTCGTCGCCGACGGCGGTAAGGCAGATCAGCGCCACCTTCCCCTTCCAGAGAGAATGCCGGAACTTATCGGCCTGCTCCGGGTTGAAGAACTCCGTGATATAGGGGAGCGAAAGGTATTCAAGACCGGTGGAATGGATCTCGGCCACATCGGCGGTGGGCCACTGCATATCCAGAACTTCGATATCGGCGCTCTCCCACTTCTGGAAGGCGTGCCCCATCTCATGCACCAGCGTCCGCACATCCCCCGAATCGCCGATTGAGTTGCAGAGGATTGCCGGCCGCCCCTCGTCCGGGAAATAGGTGCAGAAGGCACCGGAGCGTTTCCCCTTGCGGTTCTCCAGATCGATCAGCCCCTCGTTCCGCATCCGCTCGAAATATCCCGCCAGCCTCGGCGACAGGGCATCGAAGAGGTGCCCGGCCTGATCCAGCTGCATCTCCACCGGCACCACGCCGCGCGGAAGGGTCAGCGCCGGATCGTACCCGGCATCCCAGGGACGAAGCGTCCCGGTGCCGAGCTGTTCGGCCTGCTGTTGCAGCAGTTTTTTCTGCAGGGGAACCACATAGCGGCGTACGCTCTCGCGGAAAAGCCGCGCCTCCTCCGGACCGTAATCGGAGCGCCCCATATCCAGATAGGCGAGCGGCGTAAAGGAATCGAATCCAAGGTTGAGCCCCATCTGGTGGCGCATCTTCACCAGATCGCCGAAGATGCCGGCAAATTCATCGCGGCGATCGAGATACCACTGCCGGAGCGCCGTGTACGCCTCCAGGCGCATCTCCCCGTTCTCCGAACTGAGAAGGCTGCCGGCCATGCCCAGCGTAAGCGTCTCCCCCTGCACGGTCACCTCTCCGGAGGCCACTATCTTGCTGTAGCGGGTGGCAAGCTCGCCGATACGCACGCGCAGCTCGCTGTTGACGGGCGCCAGCGAGGCCAGCGAGTGTTCCATCGACTGGATGAAATAATCGCCGTAGCGGCTCCGGAACGCCTCGCGGTGGCGGCTTTTCAGCAATGCCGTGGCGAACATGGAGGACATCTCGCGGATGATCGGCGAGAGCTGGGTTCTGTAATAGCTGTGCGCCTCCTCCAGCCCGGAATCGGTCATCGTCCTGGCGAACGCATAATTGATGCGGCTCCCCTCCCCGGTGATATAGCTTTTCAGCGCATTCCATTCGCCATACAGTTCCAGCCATGCATCGGGGGAGTCGGCACCCTCGGCCTCGGCGATTTTTTTCTTCAGGACCGCATATTCATCGCGCAGGAATTCGGCGGTAAGCCGGTCGGGCCGATCCGTATAATGTTTATAAGTATTCATACATCCATGGACTGATTAACAAAGGCCATACGCCGCCGCAGGAGCACCGGGAAGACTATGGAGATAGGAACAACGCGGGCGTGGGGGCGATGCCGATAAGCAGGAACGGGGACCTCTGCAACGAGATCCCCGTCCGATCACCGGTTCTCCCCCGCACATCGGTGAAGGGGAGAAGAACTATCATATGCTGCAAAGAGCGGCGGAACGTTATGCCGCCACTTCCTCTTCGATGCCAAGCTCGCGGGCGGCGTGCGCCATCAGGTCGCGCATCACCTCCGGATCGAACGGCGAGCGCAGCCCGGCGTTCTGGAAGATATTGAGCACGCTCATCGTGCCGCCGATACGGCAGAGGTTCATGTAGATATCGAGCGAGCGCTCGTGATCCTCCGCATCGATCAGGGCAAGCTGCATGGCGCCGGTTTCGGCGATGGCGTAGTCGATATAATAGAACGGCATATGGAAGATATGCCCCTGGGCGTACCACCGTGCCGACTTGTATGCCTCCACGCCGCTGAAATCGAGACCCGGCTTGTAGATATCCCAGATACGATCCCAGGCGCGGTCGCGCTCTTCGAGCGTGGCTTCCGGGTTCTCGTAGATCCAATGCTGGAACTCATCGACGATGCAGATATAGCAGACCAGCTCCACGGCCTCCTTCCAGCGGTTGCGGCGGAATTTCTCCGCGTGCTCCGGCGTGAAGAACTCCGTCATATGGCGCATGCTCAGATACTCCATTCCCATCGAATGGATCTCGCAGGCATCGGAGGTGGGCCACTGCAGATCCACCGCCTCGATGGCCTGGCTTTCCCAGCCCTGGAAGGCGTGCCCCATCTCATGCATCAGCGTACCGACATCCTCCTGGTCGCCGGTGGAATTGCAGAAGATCGCAACGCGCCCCTCATCCGGGAACGAGGTGCAGTAGGCACCGGCCTGCTTCCCCTTGCGGTTCTCCAGATCGATCAGCCCCTCCTCCCGCATGCGGGTGAAGTGGCCGGCCAGATCGGGGGAGATGGCGTCGAAGATGCGCTGTGCCTTCTCCAGCTGCCCCTCTACCGGAGCGATGCCGGAGGGAAGGGTCAGCGAGGGATCGTAGGCGCTGTCCCACGGACGGAGCGAGCTGTTGCCGTGGCGCGCGGCCTGGCGCTCGAACAGCTTCTTCTGCACCGGCACGGCATAGCGGCGGACGTTGGCGCGGAACTCCGCGGCCTCCGCCGGACCATAATCGGTGCGTCCCATGCCCAGATAGCCCAGCGGGATGAAGTTCGCATGGCCCACATTGCGCCCCATCTGGTCGCGTAGCTTCACCAGCTCGGCGAAGATCGTCCCGATCTCCTCGCGGTGCTCCAGAAACCACTTGCGGTAGTTCTCGAACGCTTCGCGGCGGATAGCGGGGTCCTGCGAGCTCTGCATGTTGCGCGCAACCGAAAGCGTTACGGTCTCGCCATTGACGCTAACCTCGCCGGCTGCGACGATCTTGTCGTAGCGGTTGACAAGCTCGCTGGCGCGCACACGCAGCTCGCTGTTGACCGGGGCCAGCGGCTCCACGCTGGTCTCGAGCACGCGGATCAGGTGGCCGCCGTAGCGCTCGGCCACAGCCGCACGATGCCGGCTGTTCAGAAGAGCATTCACCATCCGGGAGCTCCCTTCATCCGATACCGGCGTAACGGATTCGCGATAGTAGCGATCGGCCTCTTCCCAGGAAGGATCGTTCATATCCTTGCTGAGCGCATAGCTGATGCGGCTTCCTTCGGCGCTGGCATACGACTTCAGCGAGTTCCAGTCGGCAAAGAGCTTCAGCCATTCCTCGGGAGAATCGGAGTTCTCCGCCGGCTCGATACGATCGATCAGCGTGCGGTACTCCTGGTGAAGATACTCCGCCGTCAATTTTTCCGGGCGCTCCGGATAATGCTTATAGTTCATCGACAAGCAGCAATTAAATGACCGAGACAAATCCTAATCAACAAATATAGAAAAAAGGGGTAGAGCCGATGGTAACGGCACCGCGCTTTTTTCCACGATCGGATGCCCCCCTCCCAACCACGTACTACCGGGACGGATCGTGTGGCGGCGGGCGTTGTTCTCTGCGTCCGAGACGGCTCCGGGCTCGGTCCCGGGCTCGGCCCCGGCCGCGGAGGGGATATCGTGCCGGCATCCTCCCGGCTCCCCCGGAGGCGGCGGCACCGAAAGGTTTTGCGCTCTCCCGGCGAAACCTTTGGCGTCCCCCTGACGTTGGAATCTTTTCCATGCCGGCCCGGAAAGGCCCGAACCGCGCCTCTCTGGCACCGGCAATGCATACGATAGAACGGGGAGGCCGGCCGACGGAATCCTCTCCGATCGTTGTATACGAAGCGATTTCTGTAGGATGGTTCCGCTGATATGGCGGAAGACGCCCCCGGGCCCCACTTCCATCGCCCGGGCCGACAATCACTTGAAGGGTACCAATTTTATGCAGAGCAAGGTTGAGCCGCAGATGCATCGCGGAACTCCGGATGACGCCATGTTGCAACGCTCCTACAGCGTTCCGGCCGACCGGATAGCGGCCGCGCTGAACGTGGACACACGCTCGGGACTGGATGATGCCAGGGTGGAGGAGCTACGGGGGAGGTTCGGAAGCAACACCATCCCGGAAGCGGTGGCAAAATCGAAACTGCGCCTCTTTCTGGAGCAGTTCAACAATCCTCTGATCTTCATCCTGTTCGGCGCAGCGGTGCTTACCTCCATCGTGGCCGATATCAGCGAGGCGATCACCATCTTCTTCGTGGTGGTCTTCAACGCCGTCATCGGCTATATGCAGGAACAGCGCGCCGGCGAGCGCCTGAAGGCGGTCAAGGAGCTTACCGCCCCCACCGCACGCGTGCTCCGCTCCGGCGAACAGCGCCAGATCCCGGCCGGAGAGCTGGTGGCCGGCGATATCGTGCTGCTGGAGAGCGGCGTAAAGGTGCCGGCCGATATCAGGCTGGTGGATACCTACGAACTCGGGGTGGATGAGTCCACCCTCACCGGCGAACCGCTCCCCTCGCAGAAGAGCGCCGAGGGGACGCTGGCGGAAGGGACGCCGCTGGGAGACAGAAGCAATATGGTCTATTCCGGCACCAACGTGCGGAAGGGACGCGGCAGAGGGATCGTGGTGGGGGTGGGGGTGAACTCGGAGATCGGCAAGATCTCCCAGGGGATCGCCACCGCCGAGGAGATCAAGTCGCCGCTGCAGGAACGGCTGGAACGGTTCGGAACCGTGATGGCTACCGGCATCGCGGTGGTGATCGGGCTGATCTTCGTGCTGGGGCTGCTGCGCGGCTACGAGGCCACGGTGATGCTCCTTACGGCCATCGGCCTGGCGGTATCGGCCATCCCGGAAGGGCTGCCGATCGCCGTGACCGTGGCGCTCTCCATCGGCGTCTACCAGATGGCCCGGCGCAACTCCATCGTACGGAAGCTGAACGCGGTGGAAACCCTGGGCTCCACCACGGTGATCTGCTCGGACAAGACCGGCACCCTTACGCGCAATCAGATGACGACGGTGATGATCGCCACCGACGACCGCATCTACACCCTCACCGGCGGCGGGTACGATCCGGAGGGGAACCTGCTGGATGACTCCGACGGGACCATAAGCACCGTGGAGGACTATCCCCCTCTTCTCTGGACCCTTCGTACAGGGCTCCTCTGCACGGAATCCTCGTTCCGCTCATCCGGCGAGAAACGGGAGCTGCTGGGCGATCCCACCGAAGGGGCGCTGATCGTGGCGGCCGAGAAGGCCGGCCTGGCCGGAAGCGAGATGAGCCGCTGGACCAGCGAGGTGCTCCTCCCGTTCGAATCCGAACGGATGTACATGGTCAGCCGGATCACCGACGGAAACGAGAGCTATCTGCTGGTGAAGGGGTCGGTGGAGCGGATACTGGAGATGTGCGAGTCCGAACTGCGCCACGAAGGGGTTCGCGAGCTCGATCGCACCTGGGTGGAGGAACGCCAGGTACAGTTTTCGCGGCGGGGCCTGCGCGTTATCGCCACCGCGTTTCTGCCGGTGGCGCCGGGAGCCGATATCGATTACAGAACGATCAGCGGAGCGATCTTCACCGGCCTGCATGGCATCGAGGACCCTCCCCGCGACGAAGCACGGGAGGCGGTGGCCGCCGCGCATCGCGCCGGCATCAAGGTGGTGATGATTACCGGCGACCATGCGGTAACCGCCGCATCGATAGCGCGCCAGCTGGACCTGAGCGATGGCCGCGATCCCCGCACGATTCCCGGCGTGGAGCTGGAGGCCATGACCGATGAACAACTGTTCGAGCGTGTGAGCACCACCGATGTCTATGCGCGCGTGGCGCCGGAGCACAAGCTGCGTATCGTAAAGCAGTTGCAGGCGCACGAGCATGTGGTGGCGATGACCGGCGACGGCGTGAACGATGCGCCGGCGCTGAAGCAGGCCGATATCGGCATTGCCATGGGAAGCGGCACCGATGTGGCGAAAGAGGCGTCGGCGATGATCGTGCAGGACGACAATTTCGCCACCATCGTCTCGGCGATACGCTACGGCCGGGTGATGTTCCGCAACCTCCAGCATATGGTGCTCTATGTGCTCACCACCTGCACGGGCGGCGTGCTTACGCTCACCGCCTCGGTGATATTCGGATTTCCCCTGCCGCTCACCGCGGTGCAGCTTCTCTGGATCAATCTGGTCACCGACGGTACCAGCACCATCCCGCTGGCCTACGAGAAGGAGCACGGCGATATCATGAGCGAGCCGCCGCGCAAGCGCTCCGATGGCCTTCTGAACTGGGAGATGGGAGAGCGGATCATCGGCGCGGGCCTCATCATGATGTTCGGCACCCTCTTCGTGTTCCAGCGGGTGCTGGCCCATTACGACTTCAATCTCTTCTCGGAAAATATCCCGGCCAATGTGGAGGCCGCCGCACGCACGGCCGCGTTCACCACGCTGGCGCTCTTCCAGATCTGGAACGTGCATAACTCCCGCGCGCTCCATCACTCCCTCTTCTCGGTTGGGCTGACCGCAAACAAGCCGTTGCTGGTGGTCACCATCCTGGCATTGCTCCTTCAGGTAATGGCCGTGCAGGCGCCGTTCATGCACGATCTGCTGAAGACCACCGCCCTTCCGCTGGATGAATGGCTTCTCTGCATCGGGGTGAGCCTGCTGCTGGTGGTGCTGGTGGAACTGCGGAAGTGGGCCGGACGTGCCTTCGAGCGGGCGAAGAAGGATTGACGATTTTCGATTTCAGATTTTCGATTGAAGAAGTCCGGAGTCGAGAGGAGAAGAAGGGAAGAACAAAGAAGGGGAGGCACTCGATATATACGAGATGCCTCCCCTTCCATCAACTATTAACCGATATCTACCAACCACCTATGGATTACTACGCACAGGCCGGATATCGCTGCCGGCTGGAATGGGGACGCGATGGAGCACGCCGCGCCGCTGCCAGAGGGGATGTCGTGGTGGTGGTGGATGTGCTCTCGTTCAGCACCGCCGTTGCAACCGCAGTGCAGTACGGAGGGATCATCCGCCCCTGCGGGGGCGATGAAACACCGTCCGTTCTGGCAGCTTCCACCGGAAGCGAGATTGCGGTGCGGCGGGAGGAGGTTCCGGCGCTGGGACGATTCTCCCTCTCCCCTCTCAGCTTCATCGGGATGGAGCCCGGAACATCCGTGGTTCTGGCCTCGCCGAACGGTGCAACCTGCTGCCGCTGCGGCAACGATACTCCGTATCTGCTGGCTGGTGCTCTGCTGAACGCACGAAGCGTGGCGGAGGCCGCATCGGGCCTGATACAAGGGAACCACCGGGCGATCACGGTAGTGGCGGCGGGGGAACGATGGGAAACTCCGGGCGAGGATGGCGGGCTGCGCGTGGCTATCGAGGATTATCTCGGCGCCGGTGCCATCATCTCCCGCATCACTGCGGCGAAGTCACCGGAGGCAACGCTCTGCGAGCTTGCATTCCGGAGTGCGGAACCCCGGCTGGCGGAGATGATACTGGCGTGCGGAAGCGGTGTGGAGCTTGCGGAGCGGGGATATCGGGGCGATGCGGAACATGCGGCACGGCTGGATCTGTACGATACGGTTCCGGTGCTGCGTGCGGGGCGGTTCGAGAAGATGGACCAGCATGAAACAGCCCAGGGCGGCCTCTGGCCGCCCTGGGCGTTATAGTAGTACGATGCCGGAACTCCGGAAAGCCGATACGCCGGGATACCGGAACCGTCCGGATACGCCGGCTGCCGGGCATCATCTCATCACTACCTGCTCCCGCCTGGCGGCGGCTGGCAGTGGATCGGCCGCTACTTCTTCTCCCACGGCTTCTCCGCGCGGATCACATCGATGCCCCCCATATACGGTTTCAGCACATCGGGCACCGCCACGCTTCCATCCTCCTGCTGGTAGTTCTCCAGAATGGCGATGATGGCGCGCGGCACCGCCACGGCCGTGCCGTTCAGGGTATGCACAAGGCGGATGGCGTTCTCCTCGTCGCGATAGCGGATTGCCAGACGGCGGCTCTGGTAATCGGTGCAGTTGCTGGTGCTGGTCACCTCGCCGTATCCGTTGCGCGAGGGCATCCATGCCTCCAGATCGAACTTGCGGTATGCGGGAGCCCCCAGATCACCGGCGGCGATATCCACCACCCGGAAGGGAATGCCAAGCTCGGTGAAGATCTCGATCTCGATATCGCGCATCTCGTCGTGAATGGCCTCGCTCTGCTCGGGGTTCGCGAAGGCGAACATCTCCACCTTGCTGAACTGGTGCACACGGTACAATCCCTTCGAGAACGAACCGTGCGCGCCGGCCTCGGTACGGAAGCAATGGCTGAACCCCACCAGCTTCACCGGCAGATCCTCCTTGCGCAGGATGCGGTCCTGCAACAGACCTCCAAGCGTGATCTCGGCGGTACCGACCAGGCACAGATCGCTGTTATCGACCTGATAGACCTGGGTTTCCTCGCCGCGCGGATTGAAGCCGATCGCCTCCAGCACATTGGCGCGCGCCAGATCGGGGGTGATGTAGGGGGTAAATCCCCTGGCGATCAGTTTCGACATCGTGTAGTTGATGAGCGCAAGTTCCAGCATCGCCCCCTCGTTGAGGAGGTAGTAGAACTTGGCGCCGCTCACGTTGGTGGCGCTCTCGAAATCGATCAGGCGAAGCTCGGTGCCGAGCGTGAGATGATCCTTCGGCTCGAAGGTGAAGCTGCGGGGCTCCCCCACATGCTGCAGCACGGTTCCCTCGTCCTCGCCCCCTTTCGGCACTGCCGGATGGGTCAGGTTCGGAATGTTGCGTGCGGCCGCATCCAGCGCCGTGCCCAGCTTCTCCAGCTCCGCTTCAAGGCCGGCGATCTCCTCCTTCAGCTGGCGACCGCGCTCGATCAGGGTCTGGCGCTCCTCCTGCTCCAGCTTCCCCTTCATCTTCTGGGCGGTCTCGTTCCGCTCGGCGCGCAATCCCTCCAGCGTCTGGAGCACCCCCACACGCTGCTGGTACAGTTCCACCACCGCATCGGGATCGGCATTCCTGACCCCTCTGAACGCGATATTCTCCCTGACGAGATCGAGATTATCGCGAATGAATTTGATATCGAGCATGATAGTTTATCGAATGTCCGTTTCGGAATAGATGAGCTGCGAAGATAGCAGATAGAAGATGTTCGATCGGCGTTTTTTGATAGACAGCCGGAGGAGGCCGGGGTACGGAAGAAACGTGCCTCTCTGCTTCCCTGTCTTCCGATCACACATCGATGATCTCATCCCCCAATCGAAAATCCAAAATCGCAAATCGAAAATCGAAAATCCCCCTACCCTCCGGCCCGCACGATCACCCCATGCAGATATCCGGTTTCCGGCATCGTGGGATGAACCGGGTGATCCGGCGAGGCGCCCCGTTCCTCCAGGATCAGACCGGAGCGGCGGGCGCGGAAGAGCGATTCGCGGACGATCTCCAGAAACGTGTCGCGCGTGATATGATGCGAACAGGTGGCGAGAAACGCCGTGCCGTCCGGCGACAGCAGCCCCAGCGACAGGGTGAACAGCTCCACATATTTCTTCCGCGCGGCGGCCACATTCTTCTTGGAACGTGCGAACGGCGGCGGGTCGGCGATCACCACATCGTAGCGGCTTCCGCGCGCCATCTCCTCGTGCAGCTCGGCGAAGACATCGGCCTCGCGGGTTTCGATAGGGGGCAGGTTGTTCATGGCACGGTTGGCTTCGATCTCGGCCAGCGCCTGCGCCGAACTATCCACCGCCACCACGTGATCGGCGCCGGCATGGCGTGCATGGAGCGCAAACCCGCCGTAGTTGCTGAACAGATCCAGCACGCGCGCCCCCGGCATGAACCGGCGCATCGCGATCCGGTTCTCCCGCTGGTCCAGGTAAAATCCGGTCTTCTGCCCTCCCAGCGGGTCCACCGCATAGCGGATGATGCCATCGGTGATAACCTGCACGTCGGCGATGCCGCGCACCACCCCCACCCTGGAGGGGAGCCCCTCCAGCGCGCGGAGCGAATGGTCGTTCCGCTCCACCACCCCATGCACCCCTTCGATCTCCATCAACGCATCGTAGAGCAGCTCGCGGCGCGTCTCCATTCCCATGGACGCTATCTGCACCACCGCCACCGCATCGAAGCGATCGACGATCACTCCCGGAATCCCATCGGATTCCGAATGGATCAAGCGATAGCTCCGCTCTCCCGGGAACAGCGTCCGGCGCAGCCGGAGCGCGCGCCCTATCTTCTCGCGAAACCAGCCGATCTCCAGCGGTTCATCCCCGCGTCCGGTCAGCCGCACGGCGATCAGCGAGTGAGGGTTGAAGATCCCCGACCCCAGCGGCGCGCCATGCGCGGCAACCACCCGCACCAGATCGCCGGAAGCGGCATCCCCCTCCACTCGCGCTATCTCATTGCTGAATACCCACAGGTGACCATGACGCAGACGGCGATCCTCGCGCGGCTTGAGTGTGACGACGGGAAGAGTAGACACGAGAGTAATGCTTGGTTCTTAGTGTTCAGGACGCCGCCTGCGGCGGCTGTAGTTAGATTGGGCAGTAGTCAGGCACAGGGAGACGGTCCGTGGTCCATGCGCGGGCTGCGCCCGCTGTCAGTTGTCAGTCGTCGTTGGTACTGGAATATCCGGAGCATAACGGTCCGTGGTCCATGCGCGGGCTGCGCCCGCTGTCAGTTGTCAGTCGTCGTTGGTACTGGAATATCCGGAGCATCATGGAGCTGCGCTGGAACTGCCACGGACAACGGACCACGGACGTTCTTCCAATCGAAAATCGAAAATCCAAAATCGAAAATCGAAAATCTCATCACTCCTCAATCGCCTCTCCCAGCCGCCCGATGCGCCAGAGCGCCAGGGAAAAGATCACCGCGGCGATGGCAGTGGCCGGAAGCGTAGAGATCAGGTCGTCCGGGCCGTAGATGGCCGCGCCGCGTCCGGCGCTCTCCACCGCAGGGGCGTACAGGCCGATGATCGCCAGAGCATTGAACAGGAAATGCCCCAGTACGGCGGGATAGATGCTACCGCTCTTCCGGACGATGTATCCCAGATATGCGCCGAGCGCCACCAGGGGCACCAGCGTAACCGGGCGGAGATGGAGCGCCGCAAAGAAGACTGCCGCAAGGAATATCGCCGGAACCGGGCGGAGCACACGTTCGAAATTCCGCTGCACCAATCCCCGGAACAGAAGCTCCTCCCCGGCGGCCGGAAGCAGAGCACCGGCCAGCAGCGACAGGAACAGACCGCCGGCATCGTTCCAGACCAGCAGGCGCATATAGAAGCCCTCCGACTCGCGCTGCCACGTGCGATAGGTATCGGAAAGAGCAGGAGGGATCAGAAAGAGTTCCTGGAACAGCAGATACGACTGGAGCATCTGCGAGAGGGCGATCGTCCCGATGGCGGCGGCAAAGGCAAGCTGGAGCGATACCGGGGTCATCCGGAAGAACCGGCGGCGGCCGGGGAGCTGATGGCGCGCCAGCGCCAGAACCGGCCAGACCATCAGCAGCAGATATGCCGCCACCAGTATCAGCCGTACGGCAGCGGCACCGAGATCCTCCCGGAAGGGGAGGATCAGCAGGCTGGAACCGAGCTGAAAGAAGAATGTGACCGCCACCGCCGCAACGGCACCCAGGAGGAGCGGCGAGGAGCGCCAGCTCCCCTTCTGCGGCGGGGGATCGTAGGGTAGGCTCACAGAATGCCCGAGAGGATAATATCGGTTAGCGGCCGGACCTGACCGGCTCCCCCTTCTCATCCACCACCTTCACCGGAGCGATCTTCTCCAGCTTCTCGCGGATGACACTGGCATCGCCGGCCACCACGGCCACCATCGCCTCCGGCCGCATATATTGCCGGGTGAGCGCCAGCAGATCGGCGCCGCTGAGCTGCCGCACCTCTGCCGGGAATCGCTGGTAGTAATCGCTCTCCAGGCCGTACAGGGCAATCGTCCTGACGAAGCTGGCAACCTGTCCCGGCGTCTCCAGTTGCAGCGACTGCGCGCCGATGATGTAGCTCTTCACCATCTGAAGCTCGTCGTCGGTTACCGGCTCGGCGGTGATGGCCTGCAGCTCGTTGAAGATCTCCTTCAGCGCGGCATCGGTGACGTCGGTTCCCACCGATGCCACCACCGCAAAGGTGCCGGGCATCATCAGCGCCTCCACGCCGGAGCGGGCGCCGTAGGTATATCCGTTCCGCTCCCGGAGGTTGTTGTTGATACGGCTGTTGAAATATCCGCCGAACAATGTGTTCACCGTCACGAACGGGATATAGCCGGGATCGCGGCGGGCGATGCCGAGCCCTCCCACGCGAATCGCCGACTGCACCGAGCCGGGGCGATCCACCACCACGATGCGGGGGGTGCCCGCCGGCGGTGCCGGCACGAACGCCGGGCGCTCCGGCGCCTCTCCGCTCCAGGAGCCGAACCGTTCGTCCAGCATGGCGATGAACTCGGCGGCGTTCACATCACCGGCCACCACGAACAGGGCATTGCCGGCCGTGTAGTGCCGCGCATGAAACGCCTTGCATTCCTCCCGCTTGATCCGCTTCAGCGATTCCTCGGTCCCATCGATCTCGCTGCCGTAGGGGCCGCCGTCGTAGATCTCGCGGCGGAACTGCACGGCGGCCAGGTAGGCCGGATCGGAGCGGTTCTGCTTGAGCGCGGCTATCGCCTGTTTCCGTTCGCGCTGCACCTCACCGGCATCGAACCGGGGACGGAGCACCACATCGGCCATCAGATCCAGCGCCGGGGGGAGAAAATCCCTCAGCACCCCGAGCGCCACGGTGGTCTCATCGCGGCTGGCGCTGGCATCCAGCGAGGCGCCGAGAAAATCGATCTCCTCGGCGAGCTGCTGGGCATCGCGGGAGCCGGCACCGCTCAGCAGCAGGTTGCTGGTGAACTCCGCCAGCCCCTGAAGATCGCCGTCGCTGCTGGCACCGCTGCGGAGCACAAGCTGCAACGAGACGAAAGGCTGGGCATGGTTCTCCACCACATAGACCGGGATGCCGTTCTTCAGCCGGTAGACATCGAAGGAGGGGAAGGTGATCTGGCTCGGCTTGCCGGGCTGCGGGGGCCGAGTGCGATCGATCTGCGCGAGAGCTGAGTTGTTGGTAGCCGCCATGAGAAAAAGCAGGAGCGAGTAGAAAGACGTTCTGTTCATATGCAAACCAACCGATGCCCACCCTGGAGCAGGTAGTACGATGAGCTTCCCGACACCATGGAGAAGCTCCGTGGAGCGCCGCCTGGAACGGGGCCAAGTTAGCGAACCAGGGGGCTATCTCCGTTTCTTTTTCGCCTTGGCGACCACATACTCCACGGCGTTCGGTTCTGCCGCGGAGAGATAGGTACGGGCCACGCGCTGGATATCGGCGGGGGTTACCGAGGCATACAGATCGGGCTCACGGAAGGCCAGATCGGGCTGGCCGAACATGGCGTCGTAATAGGCCAGGCGCTCGGCGCGGTTGGAGATCCCCTGCAAACCATGCACGATCCGGGTCATCTTCCGGTTCTTCACCTTCTGCAGCTCCCGGGGGTCGATCCCATGCTCGGCCAGGCGCGCTATCTCGGCGCGGAGCGAATCCTCCAGCCGCCGGGGAGTCACCTTGGCATCCTGCGCCACCGCATACACGTAGAAGATGGAGCTCAGCTCCCCCTCGTCGATGAACGATTCGGCCTCCGAGGCGATCTGCTGGTTGTACTCCAGCGACTGGTAGAGCCTGGAGCTTTCGCCATCGGTCAGGATCGCCGTCAGCAGATCGAGCGCATGGATATCCTCCTCATGAATGGAGGGTACGTGATAGCCGAGAAAGATCGCATTGAAGGGGAAGATATCACCTGTGACCACCCTGCGTCCCCCGGTTCTGAGCAGGCTCCGGTCGGCCGCCGGGCGCTCTATGGAGGCCCCTGCGGGGATGGTGCTGAAATATCCCTCTACCAGATTCCGCGTTTCGGCCGGATCGAAATCCCCGGCGATCACCAGCGTGGCGTTGGAGGGGACGTAGAAGCGCTGGTAGAACGAGCGCACATCCTCCATCCTGGCCGCCTGGATATCCTCCATCGACCCTATGGTCTCCCAGCTGTAGGGATGTTCCGGGGCATACGATAGCTCCCGCATCAGGGTCATCGCATCGCCGTACGGAACGTCGTCGGTATTCTGGCGCTTCTCCTCTATCACCACGCTCTTCTGCGTGACAAGGGAGATCTCCTGGATGGCGAACTCCGCCATGCGATCGGATTCCAGCCAGAGCCCGAGCGGGAGCTGGTCGCTGGGAAGCGAGATATAATAATCGGTGATATCGCTGGTGGTAAACGCGTTGTTATCGCCACCCACCGAGGTGCAGTAGCGATCGTATCCGCCACGTTCCACATTTCTGGAGCCATCGAACATGAGATGTTCGAACAGATGCGCGAAGCCGGTGCGTCCCGGCTGCTCGTTCTTGGAGCCCACATGATAGAGCACATTGATGGTCACCATCGGCGTGGCGTGATCCTCGTGAAGAATCACGCGCAGGCCGTTGGAGAGTGCGAACTGTGCAAATCGGGGTTCATCGCTCTGGCCTCCGCGGGGGGCCGGCTGGGCTACAAGGATATTGGGTTCGGTGGGGATCATAAGGGATATACCACAAAGCAGCAGCGCTATCAGGCGCATGGCAACAACATTTCGGATTGAAGAAAGCGATACGGCATCACACGGCCGGCAGATACTGGAGCACGGCCGAACGTTCCGGACGAAGATACGCCTGCGCCACGCGCCGCAGGTCATCGGCACCTACCGAGGCGAACTCATCCAGCAGCCTGTTGATGGCCGAGGCATCGCCGCGGAGCACATGATGATACGCCAGGGCATCGGCCACCCCCTGGAGCTTCCAGAGCGATGTGACGAACGTGGTACGGACATGGTTCATCGCGGTCTGAAGCTCGCGCTGGCTTACCCCCTCCTCCCGGATACGTTCCAGCTCCTTCCAGAGCTCGCTCTCCACCGCATCGATGGGCGTCTCCTCCGAGGCCACCGCCAGCATCACGAAGATGCCCCCCTTCTCCATATCGATATTGAACGCTCCGGCGCTCTGGGCCACCTGCGAGCCGTACACCAGCGAACGCTGCAAACGGCTGGAGCGGCCACGGTTCATGATAAGCGCCAGAAGGCCAAGCGCGCGGGAATCGGAATGGCCGATATGCGCGGCACGAAACCCGATATACACCGACGGAAGGGGAACCCGGCCGGTGAGGGTACGGCGGATCTGGGAGGTGATGGCAGGGGCCGGGATCTCCGGGCGCGGCACCTCCGGCCCAGGCTCTATCGGGCCGAAGAACTGGTCGATCAGCCGCCGGGCCTCCTGCGGCTCGAAATCTCCGCAGATCACCAGGGCGGCGTTGTTCGGCACATAGAAGGAACGGTGGAACGCCTGCACCGCATCGAGCGGGGCGGCATCCAGATGGGCCATCTCCCCTATCGGGCTCCAGCCGTAGCTGGTGCCGCCGTAGAGCATATCCAGCACCGTCATGTACCAGAGCCCGTACGGAGCGTTGTCGTAACGCTGCTTCCGCTCCTCCTTGACCACCGAGAGCTGATTTCTGAAGTTCTCCTCGGTCACCTTCAGCGACCGCATCCGGTCGGCCTCCAGCCAGAGCCCCAGCCCCAGATACTCGCGCGGGAGGGTCTGGAAATAGTTCGTGCGATCCTGGCCGGTGGTGGCGTTGAGCGTGCCGCCGGCCCCCTGCACATAGGTGAAATGTTCGGTCTTCCCCACATTCTCCGAGCCCTGGAACATCATATGTTCGAACAGATGCGCGAAGCCGGTACGATCGGGGGATTCATCCTTCGAGCCCACATGATACCACACCGTCACGGCCACCAGGGGAGCCTTGCGATCCTCGTGCAGGATCACATCCAATCCGTTCGCATGCCGGTAGTATTCATAATCGATAGCTACCGGCACCGGATAGGGGGAGGAGGAAGAGCCGTGATTCTGGCCGCTGCTCATGGGGAGATACGGAAAATGCCGAAGCGTTAGAAGTTCGTCTTGATCTCCCAGTAGATTTCGTTGCGAAGCTCCGAGATCCACTGCTTGTACTGGCTGGTCTGCTTGTAGACGGTGGCAAGACGTTCCAGCTGCGAGCGATCCTCCAGCGGGTCGAGCGCGTGCGCCGGAATGCGGCGCGCCACCCGAACGATCTGGTAGCCCGATTCGGTGGGGGAGAGCGTCACCGGCGCCGGCTCGGTGATATCCCCGGCCTTCATCGGGGCAAGTATCGACTTGGATTCGGGGGGAAGCTGGTCCACCGGAACCTTTCCCAGCGATCCTCCCAGCCCCTTGCTCCCCTCGTCCTGGCTGTACTTCCGGGCAAGCTCGGCGAAATCCTCGCCGGCGAGGGCGCGGGCGCGAAGCGATTTCAGTTCGGCCATCATCGAGTCGCGCTCGGTCTGGGTCTGATCCACGCGCAGGAGGATATGGCGCGAGCGGGTTGCGTCGTCGCGCCGGTCCAGCACCTGGATGATATGGATGCCGAAGCTGGTCTCCACCGGATCGGAGATCTCGTTGATCCCCATGCGGGCGGCGGCGCGTTCGAACTCCGGAACGAACTTCCCCTTCTCCACATAACCAAGCTCCCCTCCGTTGGAGGCGGAACCGGGATCGGAGGAGTAGCGCCTTGCGAAATCGGCGAAATCCTTTCCGGCGCGGATCGAGTCGGTGATGGAACGGGCCAGCGCAATGGTGCGCTCCTTGGCCTCGGCGCTCGGCTTTATCAGCATGACGATGCTCTGAAGCTCCAGCTGTTCCGGCACCATCGGGATGGAATCCTTGTAGATGCGGTAGAATTCCTGCACATCGTTATCGGTGGGCTTCAGCTCGGCGAACCGGCGCTGGCGCACGCGATCGACCATGAACTGCTGGCGGATGATCTCGCGCGATTCGCGGCGGATCTTGTCCATGGACATCCCGTATGCCCGCTCCACCTGCGCCTCGGAGCCGTTGAACTGCGAGAGGATGCGCTGAAGCTGGTAATCGACCGCGCGACTGACCTCGTCATCGCTGACGGTGATGCTATCCTCGCGGGCGCGGGTGAGCACCAGTTTTTCGTCGATGATGGCATCCAGCACCTCCCGCTGGAGCGCGGAATTGCGGGCATCCATCTTCTTTTCGCGCGCGTAGAGCGCCACCTGCTGCATCACATCGCTTACCAGCACCACCTCGTTCCCCACCACGGCGGCCACGCCGTCGAGAAGGTCGCGCTGGGTGCCGGGAGTGCCGGTACCGGGGTTGCCGATCACCGGCTGGGCCAGCAGCGAGGTGCCTGAATAGAAGAGGCCCGCAGCGAGCAGGCCGAGCGTATGGAACCTGGTTGTACGATACATGAACATACACGGTTGGGAAATGCGCACGCCGAATCAGCGGCGGAACATCAATATAGGTATCATCCTGACGTGCACGGGATAAAAACGTATCAGCGTCCCTTTTCGTGCCGCCCCCCGGGAGGCCCCCCGGAAAGCAGGGAAGGCGCAAAGGAGAGAGCCTCCCTTTACGCCTTCGCATGATATCTCCTCCCCGCGGTTTCCGGCGGGACTTTGCGGCCGATCCGGCTTATTTGGCGGCGAGCGCGCTCTTGACCGCCCGCTCGTCGATCTTCACCTGGTACTTCAGGCGGAGGGAGTTCAGCCACTCGCGGGTGATCTCCTTCTGGCGGTAGTCGATGTAATCCCCCTGCACCTCGCTCTTGGCCTCGTCGTAGCTCATCGGCCGGCTCTTCTGGGCCTCATCCACACGGATGACGCTCCATCCCCCCTGGTAGGCGAACGGCTTCAGGATCTCCCCGGCCTTGGGGTCGGCCGAGCGATCCAGCACCTGCTTGACGATATCGGCATTGCGGGCGGTGGCAAGCGACCACTTGCCGGCGCGCTCGCGGTAGCCCTGGCGCTGGGTAAGCTGCGCGGCCATCGTATCGAACGGCACCGCTCCCCGCGCAGTCGCCTGCTGGTAGACGCCGTTGGCATCCTCCTCCTTGAACAGGAAGATCTCGGTGAGCGCAAGCTGCGGCTGGGTGACGTACCTGGCGCGGTTCTTCTCGAAATAGGCGCGTCCCAGAGCCTCGTCGTACCCTTCGTTCATCTTCTTCCAGACCATCTCATCTTCCAGGTTGAAGATCAGGATACCATCGCGGAACTCCCGCATCAGCTCGGCGAACTCCGGGTATTCCTGCTCCAGATTCTTCGATTCCTCTACCAGAGCCGGGTACTCGAAGATGGTATAGATGGAGTTGCGCGCCCCGGCGTGGCTGAGCGGGGTGGCGCGGAGATCCGGGCGGGCGGCGATGGTATCGATCCAGGCCCCCACCGTATAATTCTTTCCGCCGTAGGAGAAGAGGTTCTGGCGCCGCAGTCCCGGACCGATTCCGGCCGCCCATGCGGTATCGGCGGTGGTGGCCCCCCGGTTGACCGCCGAGAGCACCTCGCCGAAGGTGGCCTCTTCGATCTTCAGGCCATGCTTCTCCACCACGCTCCGCAGGTATGCATCGCGATCCTCGGCGATCAGGCGCTGCTTGTAGAACTGCCGGATGGTCTCCCGCTCCTCGTCCAGCGTGGGACGGCGGCTTTCCAGGCGCTTCAGGATATGATACCCGTAGGCGGGGGTGAAGACGATATCGGAGACCTCGCCATCCTTCAGCTTGAAGAGCGTCTCCTCGACCTCCGGGTCCAGCTTGGCATTTTTCGCCTCGAACCCGAGCGAGCGGGTATACCAGCTCATGAAATCGCCGCCGTTCTCGGCGCTGACGCGGTCATCGGAGACCTCTTTGGCGACGGCTGCGAAATCCTCGCCCCCCCGGATGCGCTGAAGCGCCGCATTGGCCTTGCTTTCGAGAGCCGCCTGGGTGGCGCTCCCCTGCCCGCCGCCGGGATTTGCCACAAGGATATGGGCAGCGCGGATCTTGTAGCGCTGGGAGCGGTGCATCACCTTCAGGAGCACATATCCCCCCGGCACCCTGACGATGCCCGGATAGATCTTCCCCTGCTGGGTCTCGTAGCCGGCCTCCTCGATCGCCGGAAGGATCATCCCCGCGGTGATATAGGAGGGGAGGCGCCCCATCTGGTCCTTGGTGGATGGATCATCGCTGGAATCGCGGGCCATCTGGCCGAAATCGGCCCCTGCCTGCACTTTCTGGAGGATCGAGACCGCCTTCTGGTAGGCGCGGGCGGTATCGGCGGGCTCGTTCTGGCGCATCGATATATAGATCAGCGACAGGAGCAGTTCCTCATCGCGGCGCTTGAAGATCCGTTCCACCGCGGGGTCCACCACCTTCCGTTCCAGAAGATATCCGATGTTCGGCGAGGGGGGAACCGCAAGCTGCAACCGGTTGTCGTGCAGATCCTTCAGCACTTCCGGGCGCTTGTACATGCCGGCGCTGATCGCCTCCTGGACCTTAAGCCGGTATTTGGGGTACAGGTTGACGAACTCAACTGCCGAATAGGCGGGCAGATCGTAGAACGACCGGCCGCCACGGTTGGCATTGTTCTTATAGGCATCGGCGATCTGCTGAAGGGTGATCTTCTCGCGGCCGACTTCCAGGACAACGGCATCCGCGGATCGGGAGGGTGATTTGTCCGCTGCGGTCCGGGTGTTCCCCTTCCCTTTGGGCTGGGCGGCCAGATCGCTCCCGCTTCCGGCGGCCGCCAGAAGCGCAACTCCCAGAACCACACACCGACGAACAGAAAGATTCATCATACGGTCTTGCTTCGGATAAAGACAGTTCGGGCATCCCCTCCGCTCGCCGGAGAAGCTGCCGAGACAATGAGTAGAAGTAGGCTGAACAGCCGGCTCATGGTACGCTGTAGAAGGTACAAGTTTACACAAGGAGAGCCTGATACACAAGGTAGTGCCGTAGACGAAGCGAGAGGGTGGTTCAGTGGATGGAGGGAGCCTGGCAGGTGGCAGATACGGGTTGGGAGCGGTGACTATCGGTGGCGCCGTACACGCCGGCACCCCTGCGGGCAGATGCTCCTTTCAGGGGATAGGAGCTGCCAGATGATGGCTCCGCCGCCCGGCGTAGTGCAGTTTATCGGCGAACGCGAGAAGAAGGTGATGATAGCGCAGAACGCCCTACTCTTCCGGGCTCCCCGACTCTTCCAATCGAAAATCTAAAGGCAACTATATACTTGAGCGACCCCCAGTAGGCGCTCTCGGAAGAACTCCACGGGAAGCCGCCCACGCGCCACCAAAGGGTGGTTAATTTAGGCGAGGCGG
>JBMDXA010000140.1:0-1411 GCA_048594725.1 Candidatus Kapaibacteriota bacterium | reverse complement strand
CAGCCTGGTGGGGTTCAAGTACAATTCGGCCGAACTTCTCCCCAGGCACCAGAACCAGCTGCGCGAGATCGTCCGGCTGATGACCCCCGCCACCAAGGTGGGGATCACCGGCTATACCGATAGCGTCGGCACCAGCGACCGCAACCGGCAGCTCTCGCAGTCGCGCGCCAAGGGGGTGCTGGATGCGCTGGTGGCCCTGCGCCAGCGTAGCGGCCAGCCGATGCCCCGCGACGTGGGCACCCAGGGGCTGGGACGCGAGAGCTTCAACAACGACCTGCCGGAAGGGCGGCTTCTCTCCCGGATGGTCCGTGTGGCCTTCACCCTTGAACGGAGATGACCATGATGCCGGGGCCGTTGTACGAAGTACACCGCAGGCGTGAGGTTCCGGCGAGGTGAAGCGTCATTGTTTTTAGGCGGAGGTTTGACAATCTTCCCGGTCAGCGATCGACTGCACTATATACTATGGTGTGCTCCCCGGCCGCTGAAGCCCGCTCCGATCACCGTTTCCGCATGGGAGGCTGCGTCTGACACTTGGGCTACATCCCTGCCGATATCAACCGGACCCGCGCCCCGAGGCCCCGCCGCCTCCTGGGATGGCTCGTTGTTGCCTGCACGCTCCTCCTCTCCCTGGCCGTCGTCTCGCCGCTGTTGGCTCAGAGTGCGCGATGGGAATATCGGAGCGTGACCGCGGGAGGGGATGAAAAGTACAGCCCGCAGGTCGCTATCGACCGCGCCGGAACCGTTCATCTGGTCTGGATTTCAAAAGATCCCTCCGGTTCCGGTGTGCAGTTCTTCTACAGCAACGATATCACCGGCGGATTTCATGCCCCGATGCAGATCACCGATACCGGGTCGGTGGTAGAGTCACCACTCTGGAATGTTCCCGCAGGAATCTTTCATGTCGATAGCCGCGGCACCGCTCATATGGCGTTCACCGCGCAGGCTCCGGGGGGCACCTATGGCGCCGGGGTCTTCTATACGAGCAATGGCGGGGCGCTCAGCAGTCCTACCAGCGATTTCCGGACCCCTCGCAGGCTTCTGGATTCCAACATCCTGCAATACGATATCGCCGTCGATTCCCTCGGCAATCTCCACCTGGTCTGGCTCGATTCCCGCGATGCCTCCCTCAACAAGTTCTATTACTGGAGGAGCACCGCTCCGGCCGAGAAGAGGCTGATCGCAACCCGCCCCTGCTCGCCCGGGGCCGAAGGATGCCGTATCGGCAACCTGGAACTGGAATCCGGACCCAACGGACTGGTGTTCGCCTTCCGCTCCGATTCCGGATCGGTGTATCTGCTCCGGCAGACCGGTTCGGTTTTCCTGCCGGCCGAAAAGGTCGCCGGGGTTCTCAGCTACGATGCGGCTGCCACTGCCTCCGGCAAGGCCGATCTCCGGCTGCGCATGGCGCTGG
>JBMDXA010000014.1:0-57759 GCA_048594725.1 Candidatus Kapaibacteriota bacterium | reverse complement strand
GGGGCACGCGAGATGGCGCCCCGGTGTTCTTCTGCTAGAACAGCTGGCCGCCAAGCATCACGGCTGCAACAACTCCTGCAATCGTGCCGATCAGCACGCCCGCGAGAGTGCCGTCATGACGCTTGCCGGCATATGCCTTCGGAAGGGAATCTATATATCCGTATGGCTGGCCTATCTGCAAGGAGTAGGGATTAATCATGGCCTCGCGCTGGATACGCGAATACATGCGGTTCCGCACACGCACAGTTTCCATTGTGGACCTCAATTGTACTTGGTTGGGATGCAAAAATCCGAACCGGGGAAAAAGAACGAACGTGGGGCTGAAGGCACGAGGGTCTGGTTTCCTCGCCAACTCAGCTTGATGATGCGAAGGACCTTCCGCATCAAGACCAGCGCAAAGATAATCACCGGATATGAATAATCATCCCCTTGCGCTACCGGACAGGACATTTTTTTTGCGGGGCTGAAAATGTCCATTTCTCCCTCCGTTGTCCTCCGCAGACCGAACTCTTTCTTCCCTGCCGATGTTCTCACCGGTGACCCTATCCCACTCCACGGCGGCATGCCGCCGGATTATCAATACCAGATATAGGAATGAAGCTACATGTACCGGCCGCAGCTATCCTGGCGGCCATGATTCTTGCCCCCCGGGTGCTCGCACAGGACGCGGAGCGCCGTCTGAGCATCACCGGCGAGGTGGTGGAGCTTGCCACCCGTGAGCCGGTAGTGGGCGCCACCATCCAGGTGGTGGGCACACGCCAGGGGGCCATTTCCGACGCCAGCGGGCGCTTTCAGATCTTCAACGTCCCGGCCGGAACCTATCAGGTGAGAATCTCCTCGGTGGGATATCAGCCGGTGGTGAAAACCGATATCGTGGTAAGTAATGCGCGCCCGGCCTCGCTCGACGTGGAGCTGGAGGTGGAGGCGAAGCTTCAGGATGAGGTGGTGGTGCGGCCGGAATACTTCCAGCGCTCCCCCGATGCCGTCACCAGCGTGCAGACGCTGGGAGCCGAGGAGATACGGCGCCTGCCGGGAGGATTCGAGGATGTGGTGCGCGCCATATCCGCGCTCCCCGGTGTGGCCCAGGTCTCCAGCGGGAGAAACGATCTTCTGGTGCGCGGCGGGGCCCCCTCGGAAAACCTTTTTCTGATCGATAATATCGAGTCGCCGAACATCAATCACTTCGGTACCCAGGGCTCCGGAGGGGGGCCGCTCTCGTTCGTCAACCTCGATTTCGTGCAGTCGGTGGAGTTCTCCACCGGCGGGTTCGGGGCCAGATACGGCGACCGGGTTTCCAGCGTGCTGAATATCGACCTGCGCGATGGACGCGATGACCGCACCGGCGGCAAGGCCACGATCTCCGCCTCGCAGTTCGGCGTTAATCTGGAGGGTCCGCTCGCGCAATCCGGGAGCTATCTCTTCTCGGCCCGGCGCAGCTATCTGGATCTGATCTTCCGCGCCGCCGGGTTCTCCTTCGTGCCGGAATACTGGGATTTCCTCGGCAAGGCGTCCTACCGCCTCGGCCCCAACGATCAGCTCTCCGCCCTTGCCATCGCCGCCATCGACCGCGTGCGCCAGTTCAACCGGGATGAGGATGATCGCTTCAACAACTCGCGGGTGCTCAACAATTCGCAGGATCAGCTGGTGGCCGGCATCACCTGGAAACATCTGTTCGATGGAGGGTATATCAATACCACGTTCGGCCGGACCCTGGTAGGCTACCGGTTCGCCCAGACCGATTCGCTCCTCCGCCCGGTCTTCACCAATAATTCCACCGAGGATGAATTCTCCCTCCGCGCCGATATGCTCCTGCTGCTGGGCGAACTCTCGGAGGTCTCGTTCGGTGCCGTGGGAAAAACCGTCGGTTTCGATGCCGATATCGAGCTGGTGCGCCCGGGCTCATCGCTCGACCTTGCTCCGGCCGACCGGTTCTACAAGGGGGGCGCCTATGCCCAGTTATCGCAGACCTTTCCCTGGGGAATGCGGGGAACCCTGGGAGGGCGCCTGGAATATTTCTCCGGGATCGAGCAGACCTTCTATCCCTCGCTCCGCCTGGCGCTCAGCCAGCCGCTCGGCGAGCGCTCCAGCCTCAACGTGAGCGCCGGGCGGTACTACCAGTCCCCATCCTATATCTGGCTGGCCGCCAACCAGGAGAACCGGAAGCTGAAGAGCATCCGTGCCGATGTGCTGGTGCTTGGCCTGGATCGCACGCTGGCCGAGGATACAAGGGTGAGCCTGGAGGGGTATTACAAGCGCTACGATGATTATCCGGCAAGCCTGAGCCGTCCCTATCTGGTGCTGGCTAATACCGGCGCCGGCTTCGGCGGGCAGGATGATGGCTTCGCCTCGTTCGGTCTGGAACCTCTTGCCAGCCTTGGAACGGGAAGGGCCTATGGCGTGGAACTGTTCATCCAGAAGAAACTCTCGTCGCTCAAACTCTACGGTACCGCTTCGCTCTCGCTCAACCGCTCCGAGTTCACAGCGCTGGATGGCGTGGAGCGCCCCAGCCTGTTCGATCAGCGGGTGATCTTCAATCTCAGCGGCGGCTACAGGCTGGGTGAGCTCTGGGAGATCGGGATGAAGTTCCGGTTCGCTTCCGGGCGCCCCTATACCCCCGTGGATTCCACCGGCGATCCGGCGAGCGGCTATCAGGTGGTGGATCTCTACAACGCCGTGCGCCTGGGTCCGTCCCATGCGCTCGATCTTCGTCTGGATCGCCGCTGGCCGTTTCAGAACTGGAACCTGATTACCTATGTCGATGTGCAGAATGTCTATAACAGGAAGAATCCCGATCCCCCCCGCTGGGATGCGCGCACACGAGGCGCCGCCGCCGCAGGAGCCCAGATCGGGATACTGCCGTCGGTGGGGATCAGCGCCGAATTCTAACCGCCAATCGTCGCGAATCGTGGTGGGCGGGAGTGGGAGAGCGTTGCGGCTATCGTAGTGGTGGAGATGAAATCTTCGCGAATGCGAGGCCGGGAATGCGAGGCCGGGAATGCGAGATATGAACCGTGGTGGACAGAGGGGGGGCAGCTGTCGTGGCGGTGGAGATGAAATCGGTGCGAATGCAGGCGTGCGAATGGGAGCCGTGAATCGTGATGGATGAGAGCGCTCATGAGCACGAACTATCCCTGCTGCATGGCCCCGGGAGCCAACGCCTATAGGTGTTGCCGTAGTACCGGTGCTCCTCTTTTCCGTGTTCTGAAGCTCCGTCGGGAGCAACCTACCTACAGTGTGCTCTGGAACGGAGTCGGGTTCCGCTATGGATTCCGTTCTCGCTCAATCAACAATCCAACATCGAAAATCATATGGCTCTGGTGTATGCGATAGAATATAAGCCGGGTGCGGATGAAGTGGCCGAGGTGTTCCGCCGTTCCGGCATACGGCGTCCCGTGGATGATGCTCCCCGCATTGCCCGGATGATAGAACATGCCAATCTGATCGTGACCGCCCGCGATGGAGGTCGGCTTGTGGGGATCGCACGGGCGCTCACCGATTTCAGCTTCTGCTGCTATCTCTCCGATCTGGCTGTGGATCGCGATTGCCAGCGCTCCGGTATCGGTGCCGAGCTTGTACGCAGAGTCCAGGAGGCTATCGGCGAGCAGGCCATGCTCCTGCTGCTGGCCGCGCCGGAGGCGATGGACTATTACCCCGGGATCGGGTTTCAGCCGGTGGAGAATGGCTGGATCATTCCGCGTCCCCGCTGAATAGCGTATTTTATTCCGTTGCAATCCGCATCAGCAGTCATCCGAACAAATCTCTATCCGATGAAGATCCTCGTTCTCGGCAGCGGCCTGATGGGCCCTGCGGCAGCATACAACGCCATGTCCGATCCCGATGTGGAACTGGTGACGCTCTGTGATATCGATCAGGGAAGTCTGGACAAGGCCATGGCCCGGCTCGCCGGCCATCCCGGCAGCGACAGGCTCTCGGCCGTCCGCTTCGATCTGGCCGATCATGAAGGGGCCGTGGCCCTGTTCAGCGGGTACGACGTCATCCTTGCGGCGCTCCCCTGGAGCGCCAGCATCCTGGCGTTCCGGGCGGCGCTTCAGGCGAAGATCCCGGTGGTGGATCTGGCGATCCCGGACGAGGACGAGCGCCGGGAGCTGCGCGGCATGGCCGATGCGGCCGGCTCGCTCATCCTGCTCGGCTGCGGTCTGGAGCCGGGGCTTACCGAGATCATGGCCCGTCATCTCGCCGCAAAGCTCGATAGCGTGGATGAGCTGCATATCAAATGCGGCGGCATACCGGAATCTCCCTCCGGCCCGCTCGGCTACAAGATCGTCTTCGGCGGCTCGCGGCTGCCGCTGCGCAATATCCCGGTGCTGGTGGTGGAAGGGGGAGAGGCGAAATACGATGTGCGCTACTCCGGCAATGAACCGGTTACCATCTGCGGCGTGGGCGAATGCGAGGCGTGGCACGAGGGCATGATGCCGTGGCTGCTCGATCTGCCGGAGTTCAAGGATATCCGCGAGGGGACGCAGAAGACGGTGCGCTGGCCCGGATATGCCGCCAGGGCTACCGTGCTTCTGGAGCTTGGCCTGCTCGGCACCCGGCCGGTGGATGTCGATGGCGTCTCGGTGATCCCCAAGCATGTGGTGGATGCGGTTCTCCATCCCTCCGTGAAACTGGAGGAGGGGGAAGGGGATATCACCCTCTTCCGGGTGGATGTCATCGGAGAGAAGAATGGCGAGCGGCTGATGCAGCGCGCCGACATGGCCGATTATTACGATCGCGAACTCGGCTTCACCTCGATGGCGCGTACCACCGCCTACACCGGCGCCATCGCCGCGCGCATGATCGGGCGCGGTGATATCAACGCTACCGGCCTGTATACGTCCGAGGAGCTTGTCACCGGCCCGCTGTTCGACAGGATGATAGAGGAACTTGCCGCCGCCGGCATCCATTTCCAGATCAGCACCGAGCCGGTTGCCATGCCGCAGACCACCGGCGTGGTCGATTGAATTCCCGGAACCACTCTCCGGTCTCATGGATCATGAAACTATGAAGCGCTCCCCGCTGCAAGGGGGGGAGCGCTTTCTTCGCAATCGCATAGTCCGTTCTCCCCGGAGTGTAACCACTATCCCCGATGCGTGTTCCATCCCTGCCGGGCATGGGTATCAGTCTACGGCAGGGCCGAACCCGCATCCATTCCATCCAGGGATGGCTGCGGGCCGGCCCTTTTTTGCAGCCCGATAGCCGGCACACCACGAAATCTCATCCAATTAAAAATTTTCAGATTTCTCCAATTCATTCCGCTATGAAGAGATCCCTTACTTGTCTTGCCCTGTTCTTCTGTTCATCATTTCTCCTGCTTCATGCCCAGCCGCCCGGTGCCGGCACCATCTCCTATCGTCTTCTGTACGAGAGCCTGAGCGATCCCCGCGCCGACTCCGCCAGCATCGCTCCGGTTGCGGGTCTTGTCATCAGGCGCGATGCCGCCACATTCGATCTCCGCAGCGGCACGCTGATTCTCTGCAAGCCGGTTGCCGGCAGGGTCTGTGCCGCCGTCTTCGTGGGCGAGGGAAGCTACCGGTTCACTCCCTCCACCGATGTGGAGCGGGCGCATCTGGCGCGGTTCTTCAAGAGCGAGTCCATGAACGAGCCGGTCACCGGCATGTTCATCCTTTTCGCGGACAGCACGCTGGAGGAGCTTCGCCGCACGCTGAAATTCGCTCCCGGCGTGGTGCCGGATGCGGCGAAAAAAATGCTGGGCAAAGTTCCCGAGTTCATCACCAGCTCCGATGCCAGAAGCATCGATGATGAATTTGCCGGCGCTCTGCTGAACGACGATCACAACACTCTGTTCTACGCGCACATGCTCACCGCCGCCGGCGATCAGCGATTCTTCCAGATCAATCCGTATGAGGACGAGGAGGTCAGTTTCATGCGCCGCAGCCAGGTGATGGCCGTCACCTTCCGCGAGCCGGTCAGCATGGCCCATTACCAGTCGGAGTACGCCGCCGAGCCGCGCGCGGAGGATAAGCGAAGGGTGGATGTGGAGCATTATCGTGTGGAGTGCAGCATGAGAAATGATCTATCGGCCCGGTTCGCAACCGAGGTCACCTTCCGCCCCATGTCGGAACAGGTGCGCTGGATCGATTTCGGTCTCTATCCGGAACTGCGCATCGATTCGATGGTCTGGGGCGATGGCACTCCCGCGCTCTTCCATCAGAGCGGCGACTACACCTTCTGGGTGCGGAATCACTCCGGCGGGGCCGGCCCCCGCACGCTGAAAGTCTTCTACGGCGGGCCTCTCATGGTACGCCAGCGCGACTGGACGCTATTGAAAGCATCCACCGGCTGGTACCCGAAGCATCACGGCAAGGACAAGGCCACGTTCGATCTCACCTTCCGCACGCCGGAGTACATGAAGTTCGCCAGCATCGGCACCCTGGTCTCCTCCGCGACCGAGGACGATCTGCTGGTAACGCGGTGGAAGAGCGAGGCGCCGGTGCGCAACGCATCGTTCAACATCGGGGTGTTCCAGGAGCAGAAGTTCACCCCCGATTCGGCCGCACCCATCACCGTGCATCGCGGGCCGGAATCCACTGGCGGCATGGGGGAGCAGATCGGCTGGGATGTGGAGAACAGCATCAGGTTCTACGAGCATCTGTACGGCAGGCTGCCGCTCGATCACTTCTATGTCACGGAGATCCCGGCCATGCACGGCGAGGCCTTTCCCGGCCTGATCCATCTCTCCGTCGCCACCTTTCTGAAGAACGACAAGACCGGCCATGGCGAGATATTCCGGGCGCACGAGGTGGCGCACCAGTGGTGGGGGATCGGCGTCGATTTCCAGAGCTATCACGACCAGTGGCTCAGCGAGGGGTTCAGCGAATACTCCGGGCTGATGTACATGCAGGCCGTGCTCAAGGACAACGAGAAGTTCTTCCGCCGCCTGAACGATTATAAGTGGGAGCTGGTGAACAATCGCAAGACCCTCTTCGGCGAGGCGCAGCAGGCCGGGCCCATCTGGCTGGGCTACCGTACCAGCAGCAGCAGCACCGCCGGCGACTACGATCTCATCATCTACAAGAAAGGGGCATGGGTGCTCCACATGCTCCGCAACTACCTGCTGGATCTGAACACGATGAAGGAGGATAAATACCGGAACATGATGCGGGAATTCTTCTCGGCGTATGTGGGCAGCAGCGCATCGACGGAGGATTTCCAGCGGGTGGTGGAGAAGCATGCCGGCGCGAACATGGGATGGTTCTTCAAACAGTGGGTCTACGGCACCGGCATCCCGAGTTATACCTATGCCACCAGGGTGGAGGAGGCGCCGGGAGGCAAGTACAAGGTCACGCTCCGGGTGAAGCAGGCGAACGTTCCGGCCGATTTCCAGATGGCCGTCCCGGTGAAGATCGACTTCGGCGGCGGCAAGGCCGCACGCGTCCGGGTGATGGTTCGCGGGGCCGAGTCCGAGCAGGTGCTCCCGCTGATGCCGCTGGAGCCGGAGAAGATCATCTTCAACGACCTTGAATCGGTGCTCTGCGAGGCCGAGGAGGAGAGCTGGTAGAGCGTTCCCGCCCGGCGGATGTTCCTGCGATCCGATTTCCGCCGGGCGATATTCCCGTCCCCCTTTTTGCCGTACCTTTGCCGGTATGAATCCGAATCAAACCGAGATCTGGACCATTCTCCGGCTGATCCAGTGGGGGAGCGACTTCTTCAAGCAGCGCGGGGTGGACTCCCCCCGGCTGACCATGGAACTGATGCTGGCGCATGTGCTGAAGCTGACCCGCTTCGATCTGTACATGCAGTTCGAGCGCCCGCTCTCCCAGGCGGAGCTGGACGAGCTCCGGGGCATGGTGAAGCGCCGCGCCATGCGCGAGCCGTTGCAGTATATCCTCGGCGAAACCCACTTCTATAAACGCACCTTCGAGGTGAATCCGGCGGTGCTGATACCGCGGCCGGAAACCGAGCTGCTGGTGGAGGAGGTGCTCCGCCGGGGGCATTCCCTCCGCGCGCTCGATGTGGGCACCGGTTCCGGTTGTATCGGCATCACGATAGCGCTGGAACGCCCGGAATCCGAGGTGGTGGCGATCGACAGCTCCGCCGGGGCGCTGGAGGTGGCCCGCCGGAATGCCGAGCGCCTTGGCGCCCGTAATATCACCTTCGCCCACCTGGACTTCTTCGATGATGAGGGGATGCGCGCGCTCGGATCGTTCGATCTGGTGGTGAGCAATCCCCCCTACATCCCCGCCGCCGACCTCGGCACGCTGGAGCCGGAGGTGCGCGACCACGAGCCCCACGGCGCCCTTACCGACGGCGGCGACGGCTATCGCTTCTTCCGTCATTTCATAGAGCTGGCCCCGTCGCTTTTCCGCGAGGAGTCCAGTCTCTTTCTGGAGATAGGCTACGGCCAGGGGGGGCGCCTGCGGGAGATGTTCGGCAAGGCCGGTTTCGAGGTGGATCTTCTTACCGATCTGGACAGGATAGAACGTATACTCTGGGCGCAGAAAGGGGGGCATTGAGCCAGCGCTGCTCCCCTGTATCTCCATTTGATTACAACATCCCCGCCCCTGATGGTGTCTCTGCTTTAACTATCTTTGGCGCTTCATCAAAAAAACAGGCTCGCAGCAATGAAGGCAGTGGTTCAGCGCGCCCGCCAGGCATCGGTGACGGTGGCAGGGGATATCGTCGGGCGGATAGACCGGGGGATGGTGGTGCTGCTGGGGGTGGGCCGCGAGGATGACGAACGGCATGTCCGGATGCTGGCGCGGAAGGTGGCCGCACTCCGGCTTTTTCCCGATGCCGACGGGGTGCCGAACCTCTCGCTGGTTGATACCGGCTATGCCGCTCTGGTGGTAAGCCAGTTCACTCTTCTCGGCGATACCCGCAAGGGGAACCGTCCCAGCTATGTGGATGCCGCCCCGCCGGAGCTTGCCGAGCGTCTGTATCGCCTGTTCGTGGAGGAATTGCGCGTGCTGCTGGGGGAGTCGCGGGTCGCTACCGGGGTCTTCCGGGCGATGATGGATGTGGAGTTCGTCAACGAAGGGCCCTTCACCCTTCTTCTGGAGTCGAAGGTCTAGTGGCTGCCTCCCCGCGTCATCGGATATGGACTGCGGTTGCCGCGGCCGCGCTGTTGCTGCCGGCCGGAGAGATTCGGGCGCAGGATGGGCGCTATCAATCGGCACATTTTACTCTCCATGCCGCGCGCGGCATGGATGTTTCGCGGATGCTGGAGGAACTGGAATCCGCCTATCGCGATCTCCGCTCCTACGGCCTCTCGCTTCCCCGTATGGTAGACGTCCGTTGCTATCCCTCCACAGCGGAGTTCACACGGCGTTCCGGCGGGGAGTCCTTTCATCTGGCGATCGCCATCGGCGAACGGCTTCATCTTCAGCCCCTGCCGGTTCTTCTCAGAAACGGGGGGCTTGCGCGTTCGCTGCGGCACGAGCTTACGCATGTGGCGCTGGCCGGAGCCGCCGCCAGGGGGCTGCCCCGCTGGCTGAACGAGGGAATGGCGATGATCGTAGCCGGCGAGCGTCATCCGGAGGTGATCCGGTTCCGGAGCCTGCGGCAGCTCGAGGATTCGCTGTTCGGCTCCCGCTCGCACGATAATCTCCGCTCGGCCTATGGCACATCCGCGCGCCTGGCCGGGCGTCTTGCGGAACGGCTGGGCCGCCAGAAGATCCTGGCGCTGCTGCGCACGGTGGGCTCGCGCGGAAACTTCGAACGGGCGTTCCGGGCATATATGGGGGTGGCCCTTGGGGCCTGGGAGCGAAGCGAGCTGGGAGGCTAGCGCCAACTCCTGCATTTTGCAGGGGTTCTCCCCTGCGATACCCGCGTCTTGCAGTACCCCGTTATCGGAAAGCGCTGAAATTTCGCGAAAATCGTATAAATGGAATTGGTACGATATTCCTACTAGCAATTAAACGTCAAGAGGAGTTACAGCACATATGCTGACACCAAAAGTAAAGGTTGCCACCGAAGGCAATATCAAGGTTCTCTCTCTCAATGGTGAGTTCATCGGAGGGAAGGAAACCGATCAGCTACAGGAGGTGCTCAACGAGGAGGCGAAGGCCGAAACTCCGAGACTTCTCATCGACCTTGGGGGCGCTACCTATCTGAACTCCACCTCGCTCGGAGTGCTGATTGCCGCCCACACGAACTTCGCCAAGCGTGGCGGAAAGGTGGGGCTCTGCAACGTCTCGAAGAACATCGAGAACATCTTCGTCATCACGAAGCTCTCCCTGGTGTTCGCCATCTTCGGAACGCGCGAAGAGGGGATCAAGGGGATGCAGAGCTAGGGAAAAGTAACCGAGGCTCCCCCTGGCGGGTATATCAGACCGGTTTGCCGGGAGCGCGGGCTCTGCGGCACGGTTCTCCGGGAAAGGCTTCCCGTACGTTCGAAACCAGCAAAAAGATTCAACATAACGTTCAACTTTTCCTCAATCCATTCAGGAACCCATGAAAAGCAAGTATTTCGTTATCGGTGTCGTCATCGCCTGTATGGCGATCGGTTTCGCGATCTTCTACATCATCTTCGGCAATCCCAGCCACTTCGTGGATGCCGCGAAGACCACGCCGAAGCCGGGAGATATGATCGGCACCGTGTACACCGGCGGTCCGCTTGTTGCTATCCTCATGGCTCTCACCCTTATGGTGGTGACCTTCATCGTCGAGCGTCTGTTCTCCCTGTCGAAGGCCCAGGGTCGCGGCAGCCTCCCGAAGTTCATCCAGCGCGTTCGCGAGCATCTGGTGGCCGGCAACATCGATGCGGCCATCGACGAGTGCAACAAGCAGCGCGGCTCGGCCGCCAACATCCTTCGCTCGGGCCTGGAGCGCTACCAGCAGGTGCGCAACGATCCGGCCTACGACACCGAGAAGAAGCTTGCCGAGGTGAAGCGCGCCGTCGACGAGTCCACCGGCCTTGAGACCCCGCTGCTGGAAAAGAACCTCGTGGCCCTGTCGACCATCGCCTCGATCTCCACGATGATCGGTCTTCTCGGCACCACGCTGGGCATGATCCGCGCCTTCCAGGCTCTTGCTACCGCCGGACAGGCCGCCTCCGCCGTTCAGCTGTCGATCGGTATCTCCGAAGCTCTTATCAACACCGCCGGTGGTCTTACCGCCGCCATCCTCGCAATCGTCGCGTACAACTACTTCACCAATCGTGTGGACAATTTCGTCTATATGATCGAGGAAGCCACGCTCTCGATGATGGAGATCCTGACGGTCAAGACGCGATAATCAACCAAGACTACCGAGAGGTAACCAGCCATGGCACATAAACCAAAGCGAGTCGGCTTCAAGCTGGACATGACCCCGCTGGTCGACGTCGCATTCCTTCTGCTGACATTCTTCATGTTCACCGCGAAGTTCAAGTCCGATGCGGAGAACGAGCAGAAGTTCGAGATCAAGCGCCCGGCGGCCTCGGCCGATACCACCAAGCTGCCGGAAACCGGCACCGCTCTGGTCAAGATCGGTATCGACGAGAAGACCAGCGATACGGTGATGTACTACGCCGTGAGCAACGAGAAGGACCGCGCCGAGATCTATAGTGCTGCCCCCGGTATCTCTGCCGACGAAGCAGGGACGCGGGCGCAGGTGGAAGTGCGCGATACGGCTACTCTTGGGGCTCTGGTGATCGCCACGCGCCGGCAGGACAACAAGATGAAGTTCGCTATCGATGCCGACCGGCGTGTGAACTTCAGAAAGGTGGAGCAGGTGATGAACACCTTCCGCACCCAGGGGGCCACGATCTTCAACTTCGTGACCATCAGCCAGGGAGAAGGGGGAGCCTAGAGCCCCGGCAGGCGGGAACCGGTTGTGGCAGGGGCGTGGTTCGGGATTCTCCCGGAACACGCCGCCCGGCCCGGCACCCCCGCTTCCGGCTCCGCTGCCAGACAGAGATGAACACATACATAATGATTTCAGGAGGATATAATGGGTGCAGTTGACTTAGGAGGAGGAGGCAAGAGCCATAAAAAAGGTGGCGGCGTAAAGAAGCCGAAACGACTGGGTTTCTCGCTCGACATGACCCCTCTGGTCGACGTGGCCTTCCTGCTGCTGACGTTCTTCATGTTCGCTACGACGATGTCGCAGCCGCAGATCATGGAGATGTCCGTTCCCCCGAATATCGATGTGCCGATCGATGTGCAGGCGTCCCGTCTGATGACGATCTTCGTGCGCAACGACGGGAAGCTCTACTACAACCGGGGGATCGATCCGCGTATGGTGGCGCTGGACCGTACCAAGCTGAAGGAGTTCGCCGTGCAGGCGAATACCGAGAAGGGGAATGATCTTATCACCACGCTGAAGGTGGACCCCCGCGCCAAGTATGCCGAGCTGATCGGGGTGCTGGATGAACTGAATCTGGCCGAGGGGGAGCTGATGGATCGGTACAAGTCGCAGAACATGAATCGCGAGCGGCGGTTTGCAATCGTGGAGATGACCGAGGAAGATAAACAGGAGTTGGCAAAGCTATGAGTATTCCCGAAACGATACGCTATGGTGCAACCGAGCTGAAGCGGATCTATAACCGTAACCTCGGCGTTGCACTTGGGATCTCGGTCGGGTTTCACCTGGCCTTGATCGGACTCTATATCTTCAGCTTGACCGTCGGCAAGGCCGATTCCGACAAGGTGGCCCCGGTCGCCAAGATCAAGCTGACGTCGATAGCTCCTCCCCCGGCCCAGGAGAACGTGCCTCCTCCCCCCCCGCCCCCGATGGTGCCGCCGCAGCTTCAGACCAGCAGCGGTGCCGGTGGCGGTGTGGCAAGCCGTGCCGGTACGCCGGTGGCGGTCCCGGATGCGCTTCTTGCTCCGGATGTGAAGGAGTTCGCGGCTACCAATGAGATCTCCGTTGCTACCCCGGAGGGGGGCGATGGAACCGGGTTCGGCAACGATCCGAATGGCACCGGCCTTGGCGGGCCTATCGATATCGATCAGCCGGTGCAGGTCAAGGAGGTCGAAGAACTCCCGTCGATGGATGACTTCGTCGAGATGGAGGAGGAGCCGAAGTACAGCCGCGAGGAACTCCAGCGCAACCTGAAGTATCCCGAGGTTGCCCGCCGTAACGGCATCGAAGGTGTCGTGATGGTGCGCGCGCTGATCGACAAGAAAGGTGCGGTGGCAAATACCGCCATCGACAAGAGCGATAACAAGGTGCTGGAGGAAGAGGCCATCAAGGCCATCAAACGGACGAACTTCAGTCCGGCAATCCAGAACAAGATGCCGGTTGCGGTCTGGATTCAGATCCCGGTGGTCTTCCGGATGCAGTAAGCAGATGACACGTGTGGTGCCCTCCCTTCCGGAGGGCACTGCTGCTATAAGGGGGTCGTGTTCGCTACAGTTCCGTCATCACAGGTGTATGGAGGGCATCGTCATGTCCGAACCGATCGAAACGGGAGGGAACTTCCCGCTGCCGCGCTCCCGCCGGGCCGCGCATCGCCGGCGTCCCCCGGCAATCGATATGCTCCCGTATGCCGGGGTGGCCTTCGTTCTTCTGTGCGCCTTTACCCTGGCTACCGAGATGGCCCGTCCCCAGGTGATGGAGTTGATCGACCCCTGCCCGGTGGATGGCTGCTGGGAGCCCTTCAACATTTCTATTTATATCCGCCATGATAACGCTCTCTTTCTATCCTCCGGATATGATTCCAAGGTTCGTACGACAAGCCTTGCGGCGATACGGGAGCTGACCGAAAAGAAAATTCTGGACAGGAACGACTGGCTGCTTGTAACCCTCTTTGTGGATGCGGCGGCAAGCTATGGCCGAATGGCCGATGTGCTGGATGAACTGAATTGTGCCGAGTCGGAAACGGCCGAAGCTGTGCGGGCCAGATATGGGGGTCGTGTGCGGCGTCTCCGGGTGCTTCCGATGGGCTACCATGACCAACTGGATGTAGGAACGCTATGAATATAATCGAACCGCTACGCTATGGTGCCCCCGAGCTGCGCGCCGGGTACAACAGAAATCTGGGTTATGCTCTGGGAATCTCGATCGCCGCTCATCTGGCGGCCGTCGGCCTCTATCTGGTGATGGCCGGAACCGGCTTCGCAGGTGACCGCTCCGGTCATCTCCCCACCCGGCTTACCCCTCCGCTCGTCATCAAACAGGTGGACTTCGTGCTTGAACAACCGGCAGCCGGGAGCGGCAGTGCCGGAAGCGCCCAGCCCCCCGGCTCGGACGCTCCCTCGGGCATCGGCTCGCCGGAGGTGGCAGGGCTGCCGGTAGCCGCCACGCTCGATTCGGTGGATGGCGCCTTCGCCAGCATGGGGCATGTTGCCAGTGCGCTGCCGGTCTTCGGGAATGATCCGGCCGCCCTGCTGGGCGGTGCAGGGCCCAGTCTCGGGGGAGCGCCATTCTCCGGGGCCAATGCTGCCGCCACCACCCCGCCGGATGCGGCTCTGGAGCCGGATGAATTTGTCATGGTGGAGGAGAACCCGAAGTTCGATGCCGCCGAACTGGCCCGCAACGTGCGCTACCCGGAGGCTGCCCGCCGGAACCAGGTGGAGGGAACCGTGGTGGTGCGGGTGCTGATCGACCGCACCGGCAGGGCATTGAAGACCATGATCGATCACAGCGATCATACGATGCTGGATGCGGCCGCGCGCGAAGCCGTGATCTCCACGGCGTATACCCCGGCCATTCAGAACAGGATTCCCGTGGCGGTCTGGATGCAGGTGCCGGTGGTGTTCCAGCTCCGGTAGGGGTTTATGCGCCGGGGAGTGAAGCCGGAGATGGCGGCCCGGTAAGGATCGGAGCGGAATGGAGTTTCAGAAGGGGAGTTAATCGGTAACTTCCGTGCTGTCCGGTTCTATGTCTGGCCGGCTGGCTCCGATCTTCTCTACGGTATAATTTCCTGTCAATCTCCATGTCCCATCGATTTCATCTTCGTCCCGGTTTGTTCTCCCTGGCGCTCCTCTGTGCGGGAAGTGCCGCCTTCTCCCAGACCGCATCGCAGACCGCTGCGGAAACCGAACCTACCTACAGCTATGAGGATCTGAGCCGGATGATCGTCTATCCGCAAGAGGCCCGCGCCCGTAATCTTGCCGGGCAGGTGGTGGTGAACGTTCTGGTGGGAACCGCCGGCCAGGCCGTCGAGACCAGCATCATCAAGGGGGTGGACCCTCTTCTGGATAGCGCCGCGGTTACCGCGCTGCGGAAGCTGAAGTTCACTCCGGCGGTATCCGAGGGGAAGCCGCTGGCAACCTGGGTGGAGGTTCCGATCATCTTTGTGGTGCCTCCGCCATCGGACAAACTTCCCGAGATCGATGAGTTCGTGCCGGTGCAGGATATGCCGAGATACGATGAGCGTGAATTGGGCCGGGCTCTGGTCTATCCGGAGATCGCGCGGCGCAATGGTCTGGAGGGGGAGGTGCTCCTTCGTATCCTGGTCGATAAAACCGGCCAGGTGGTTAAGATCACTGTGGATAGATCGACCAATCCCGCGTTCGAGGCCGAGGCGATTCGGGCTGTGAGAAAAACATCCTTTACTCCCGCCATACAGTATGGGCGCCCGATTGCGGTCTGGATTCAGATCCCGGTGTACTTCAAACTGGATGATGGGATTCCCAAGCCCTCCTACAGCCGCGAGGAACTGGCCGCGAAACTGGTCTACCCGAAGTCCGCATGGGTACTGGATGTGCAGGGGGATGTGATGGTGGAGGTGGAGGTTGGAACAAAGGGGGAGGTGCTCTCCACGAAGATCGTGCGGTGCGATCATGAGCTCCTCTGCGATGCGGCGCGCGATGCCGTGGCCTCGCTCACGTTCAAGCCGGCGATGAATGGCACCCAGCCGACGCCCGGCCGGATACAGGTGCCGGTGACCTTCCGGCTGCGATGATATGATCGCGCCGAGAGCTTCCGGCATGCGCCGCTGGCGGCCGCACCGGAAGTGCGTATCCGGGACCCGTTCGGTTCATTTCTATTCATTCTATCATAATGTTCTTTCCAAACGTTTTCCGCTGCGGTCTCCCTCTTGTTCTGATGATCGCCGCAGTTGTTCCCTCCCTCTCCCAGCCCTCCTCCGGGACCGGCGGGAACCGGGATACAAAGCCGGGGTTCGACACGGCCGCGCTGAACAGGCTCGTCATCTATCCGGAGCCCGCCCGCCGGCAGAAGATTTCCGGGACGGTGATCGTGGAGGTGATGGTGAGCGACAAGGGGAAGGTGACCGGCACAAGCATCGTTCAGGGGGTGCACCCCCTGCTCGATACGGCAGCGGCGGAGGCACTGCGCAAGTATCGCTTCACGCCGGCGCGCCAGGGGGACAAGCCGGTGAAGGGTTCGATCCGGCTGCCGCTGGTCTATGTGCTGAAGCCTATATGGAGCGGGATCGCCGCTCCTGCCGTTGAGGCTCTTCCGTCGCCGGATGAGTTCATCGCGGTAGAGCTGGAGCCCCGCTATGAGATGGCGGATCTTCAGCGCAATCTCGTCTATCCCGAGGATGCCCGCCGGAACAACATCGAGGGACTGGTGCTGGTTCGTGCGCTCGTCTCCGCGAGCGGGACCGTCAAGTCCGTGCAGATCGACATGTGCGATCATCCCTCTCTGTGTGATGCCGCCCGCAACGCGGTGCTGCCGCTGAAGATGCAGCCGGCCATGCAGGAGGGGAAACCAGTGGCGGTCTGGATACAGATACCGATCATGTTCAGGCTTCAGTGAGCCGCTTCCGGCGGCCGGCACGGATGTAACCATCCGATAGCCCGATGTTTAATAATGAGAAGAGTTCGCGCGCGCTCATTACTTTTGAGATCTGTTCAAACTGGAGGAGGTGATCCCATGCTCTTGCTTGGTTATGTGCTCGGTTCGGCGATGTTCCTGGTGGGAGTGCTGGTGCTGCTCGGTTTCTTCCAGTTTCAGGGGAGCATGGAGGAAGCAGGAAATACCCTCCGGGTGATATTCGGCATTGTCCTGATGCTGTACGGCATCTATCGTATCTCGATCACCGAAACGCAACGCCGCAGAGCGGGGCGCCAATGAACATTGACATCATGATGAGCAGATTCCTTTCAAGGCGGCTCGGGCTGGGGGGGCTGCTGGCGCTGGTTGCGCTCTCGCTGGGAGCCGCCGGCTGCGAGCCTCCGAACCCTGATGCAAATACCTCCACCTCCGGCAGGCTGGTGGTATATGTGGACGAGATCTATGCGCCGATATTCCGCGTGCTGGCCGATTCGTTTATGCTCAAGAGCCCGAACGCGAAGATCGAGGTGCGCTCGGCCCCGGCCCGCATGGTGATGCAGAACCTGTTCGACGCGGCCGCGCGCGATACCGCGCTGAGCGATACCGGTACCGTCACCGCGGCCATCGTGGGGCGGATGCTGCTGCCGGACGAGCAGGGGGCGATCGCCTCGGCCGGATTCGACAGCAAGGAGTATGTGCTGGCATACGACGGTCTGGCCGTGGTGGTGCCGGTTTCCTCGCCGCTCCGTTATTCCACGCTGGAGCATCTCCGGAGCGCTCTGCGCTCATCGGCGCCATCGCTCTCGGAGCTGGATAGCTCGGCCCCGCAGCAGCCGCTCCGGTTCCTCCTGCCCGACCAGAACTCCTCGGTCTATGCGGTGGTGCGGCGGCTGCTGGTGAACGATTCGAACGTTGCCGCACCGGCCCGCTATCTGAGCACGGGGGACTCCGTGCTGAACAGCATCGCGGCCGGCGAGGGAGTGGGGCTGATGGGATGGCTTGCGGCGAATCGTGATAGCTCGCGCCTGCGGACCCTTCCGCTTGGGTTCATCGATTCCAACGGCGTCATGCATCCCCCGGCGGCAATCCATCCCACATCGCTCGTTACGGACGCCTACCCGCTGAAACAGCCGATCGTGGGGTATACGTTCGCCTCCAGCCGCTCGCTGGCAGTAGGGTTTCTGGCATGGCTTGCGCGGGGGCAGGATGCCCAGTTCTACATGGGGCACCAGGGCTTGCAGCCGGAGAATGCCAAGATCAGGATAATCCTGCCGGACCGGCCGTAAACCGGTCCCCTCCTTTGCCGTTACGGGGTGTTACAAAGACCCCGCCGCGGGGAATAAGCCGCTGGCGGCATCTTCTGTCATACACTCTGCACAAGTGCAACGATACCGGCGCCCGATATGCGTCATATACCGGAGCCGCCCGTTGCGGTCCGATTCTTTTAGAACGTTTACACGATTGTCTCAGCACATAAACATCAGCGAAATACGTATGCGAACACTCACGAGCCACGCCGCGAGGATGGCGGCATTCTTTATGGGACTCGCGATTCTTGTCACCGTGCCGGCCGTTTCGCAGGGCAACTCCCGCGAGCAGGCACAGGAGGCGGTGAAGGCGGGCGATTTCACGGCTGCTGCCCGGTTGTACGAGGATGCGATCAAGGCGGCGCCGAAGGATAGGGCGCTGCTGGCGGAGGCCGGCGATGTGAATATGGTGCTGGAACGATATACGGTGGCGCGTGACCTGTACCGGCGCTCGCTCGATATTTCCAGCAGCGATGCAACCGTCCAGCGGAAGTATGGCATTGCCCTCTCCGCTACCGGCGAGCATAGCCGGGCGATAGAGGTGCTTGCCGAGCTGAACAGGGAGGAGGAGTCGCTGGAGAACTATCTGGCGCTCGGCAATGCCTATCTGGCTTCCGGCAGGGATTCCCTCGCCAAGGCGGAGGTAACATTCCAGAGCGCCCAGCGAAAGTATTCCAGCTCTGCGGAGGTGGCGATAGCACTGGGTGATCTCTATTTCGCGCGCGAGATCTATCCCCTTGCCCAGCAGAAGTACGAGGATGCCCTGAAGCTCGATCCCTCCATCATCGAGCCCCGCGTGCGTCTGGCGCGCTCCTATCGCGAGCTTGCCAAGATCGCCGGCAACAGCTCTCTGGAGGAGGCCAACGAGTATTACAACAAGGCGCTTCTGGAATTCAACCGGGTTACCAGCCTCGACTCCACCAACGCCCGTGCGTGGTACGAGCAGGGGGAGATCTTCATGCTGGCGCAGCAGTACGAGAAGGCCGCTACCTCGTTCCAGGTTTATACCAAGCTCCGCCCGGAAGATCCGCGCGGCGATATCATGCTGGCGCGCGCCGCGTTCGATGGCAATTTCTTCCCGCAGGCGGTGGCGCCGCTGGAGCGTGTGCTGGGGCGTAACGACGCGCTTTCGCAGGCGTTCGCCGATAGCGCCCGTGTGATGATCGGCAAGAGCTACTATGCCGCGAAGGATTATGTGAAGGCGCGCGAGGCCTATGGCCTGGCCCGTCCGGTGGCGCTGAACCAGGAGGCCACCAAGCTCTACGTCTCCAGTATCCTCCTCTCCGGCGGCGATACCGCCAGGGCCGTGGATATGTACAAGAAGATCGTCGATGCCAACCCCACCGACTGCGATCTGAGCGGCGGCCTGGGAAGCCTGCTGTACGGCATGAAGCGCTATGATGATGTGATCGAGGTGTTCCGTAACCGCATCGCCAACTGCCCGGCGCAGTCGCCGTCGTCGGCGTATCTGTTCATCGGCCTGTCGCACTTCGCCAAGAACCGTATCGATTCGGCCCTGGGGGCGCTCAACAGAGCCGTGGAGACCGATACCGCGTCGGTACAGGCGCATTTCTGGCTGATGAACGCCTACGCGAAGAAGGATGATTTCGCGAAGGCGGGAGAGGTGGGGCGCCTGATGGCGAGCCGTGGCATGGACAAGACCAACCCCAAGGAGGTCTCCACCGGATACTTCTTTGCCGGCACCGAGAAGTTCAAGGCAAAGGATTACAAGGGGGCCATCGCCGAGTACGATCGCGCGCTGAAGATGAACCCGGAGAACGTGCAGGCCTATCTCTATACCGCTTTCAGCTATCAGTATCAGAGCGACAAGGACAACGCCTGCAAGTACTACACCCAGGCTCTGAAATACGATCCGAAGAACGCCGATGTTCGCAAGAACATGAAGACGATCGGCTGCGAATAAGCTCTGCGATAAGCATGGATGTTGTGCCGGGCCCTTGTATACCAGCAGGGGCCCGGTTTTTTTTATCTCCCGGATACACGTTGCAGCAGGATGCCTCGTCGTATGGATGCATCCGGGCGTTTAAACCCACACGGCGTCTGGCAACTCTACAGGTATGATTCCCCTGGGCATTGCTATCGATAGGAACTTATGCCATATTGCGCTGCGTGCTTTGCCAGGGAGCACCCAATTCCCGAGAAACGTCTACAGGTAATCAATTCATAAAAATCCATTGAGGCTAGTTGGTATGAAACGACTGCACCTGCTTCGTGGGCTTTCCGTTGCTGCATTGGTGGCCGTCTGCATGGCCGGCACCGCACATGCCCAGGGAAAGCTTGAAATCGTGGGTGGTGATACCTACGACTGGGGAACGGTTGCCCCAGGCAAACTCAACACCGTGATCGAGGTCAAGAACGCCGGAAACGGCGAACTGAAGATCAACGAAGTGCGTCCGAGCTGCGGCTGCACCGCTGCGCCGATCGACAAGAACCTCCTGCAGCCGGGAGAGATCGGCAAGATCAGCATCACGCTCGATGTCAGCACCCGTAGCGGCCCTGTTGAGAAGACCGTCAGCATCACCTCCAGCGACTCCGCCAATGCCGTTCAGGTGCTTCGCCTGCGCGCCAATGTCTACAAGCCGCTGAACGTGACGCCGGCCCAGTACATGGTCATCAGCGACGGTAAGGTAGGTGTCGAGAGCGCCGCCACTCCGGTTCGTATCTCCAACGCCAGCAAGGAAACCATCACGATCTACCCTCCGGAGCTTTCCCAGGGGAACGTCAAGATCCGCTTCGACATGAAGGGGAAGAAGGAGCTGAAGCCGGGCGAGGAGTATGAGCTGAAGGCATTCGTCACTCCGCAGGAGGAGAGCCATGTCTACGGCCAGCTCAAGATGAAGTCCTCCAGCACCGAGATGCCGACGCTCGATTTCAATATCAGCGGCACCATGGTCAAGGCCGATGCTCCTCAGCAGAGCCAGGGCGGCGCAACGCAGGGGCACTCGCACAAGTAATCTTCCGGCGCGGCGCACTGCCGCAATATGCGGTGCGCGGCCCCTTGAAGAACGAACGACTGTACAGATCCCGATCGGGCAGGCCCCGGTCGGGATCTTTGCGTGTGGAGCCCGGCTCCGCAACGGTTCGCTGGGAATTCATCCGCCGCTCATTCATCGGAGCACGGGCGCTCTGTGCCAATCGGCCCGCAGGCCGGAAGGGGCCGGCCCCGGAGCGCCGCCGACACCCCGCAGCGCCTCCTCAACCTGTCACTCTTTCCCCACAATCTTTCACGATCTGTTGCCGGAACCGTGCATCGTTCGTTTCTCCTTGCTATCTTCTTGCATGGTTGTTCCCTCCCGCTACCATGCGCGGTACTTCCGCAAGCTCATGTTACATTGATACCACCACCATCAAGGCAGAGCAAGAACAGCGACCCTGCTCTGCTAGAGCTTATGAGACAGGATCTCCGATCCATTGCTTCCGCCGACGATCACTCCACGGCGCTCGCGTTCAGCATCTCATTGCAGGAGGGGAATGAAAGCGAGGTACGCCAACCCATTCTCGGAGAGAGATAGAGTTTGAAAAATCCTGGAAATCCCTACCTTTAGATGAGCTACCTGTAGTGCCGCAGAATACATGTGTGATGTTCATGACGCGCTGTCGGTCTTTATAGAAAGAAGTGCCGCACGCGCGAGAAACAGGTTGTCTTATCTACGATAAGGATATAAATTCAAGGATTGTTACAACTCCGCGCGAGCTGGCCTCTAGGCAAAAGCTTCCTCTCCTTGGTCTAACCTTTCAACTTATCGTCAATGAAGAAAAATGCTTTTCCGCTTGCACGAGTGGTCGGCCTGATGAGCGTACGAACCAGCCTGGCATTGGTGGCGGCTGCTATCGGGCTCTGTGCAAGCAGCGATCCGCTTTTTGCGCAGCCTGAAGGCTCGGCCGATAGCAACATGACCCGGTTCCGCATCCGTAACATCGGGTTTATCTGCAATACCCCTTCGCTGGAGTACGCCCCTACCATTACTGCCGACGGGCGCACGCTCTACTTCGTATCGAACCGGCCGGGTGGGGTCGGAGGCCATGATTTCTGGTACACGACAAAGAAAGAGCGCCTCGATACTATTTTCGCCGATCCTACCAACCTGGGCCGCCCCATCAACACCGAGCTGAACGAGGGCGTGGCCTCTATCGCCGCCGACGGCCAGACCATCTACTTCACCGGATGCAACCGCCCTGATGGACTGGGTGATTGCGATCTGTATGAGGCGGAGCTCGAAGGGACCGAGTGGAAGAACGTCCGCAATGTGTCGGAGATCAACTCGCCGTACTGGGACTCGCAGCCGTCGATATCCTCGGATGGAAAGACTCTCTATTTCGTCTCCAACCGTCCGGGGGCAATGGGAGGAGAAGGGGATGCCGATATCTACGTGGCAACCCTCGGCTCCGATGGCAAGTGGTCGGCTCCGCGAAACCTGGGCGCTCCGATCAACACCAAGGAACGCGAGGACAGCCCGTTCATCATCGCCGGTAGCGGCGCGCTCTACTTCTCCTCGGCCGGCCATGGCGGCGAGGGTGGTCTGGACTTCTTTGTGGCGAAGCGCCAGTCCGCCGGCGTCTGGGGCGCCCCGGAGAACCTCGGCCCGCCGTTCAACACCGAACGCGACGAGCGCTTTATCACGCTGCCGGCAGCAGGCGATATCGTCTACTTCTCCTCTGCCCGTAATGACCTTGATAACGCCGGCGAGCTCGATATCTTCATGGGACTGCTGCCGCCGCGTACCATCGCCGTGCTGATCGCCGGACGTGTCTTCGACATGTGTACCCAGGGTAACCTGCCGGCAGAGCTGGTGTTCACCGATGCCGAGACCGGCGAGGTGCTGAACACCTCCAATACCAACAGCACCACCGGTAAGTACTCGTTCGTTATCAACGCCACCGGCAAGCCGATGAAGATCGTCGTGCAGGGGCGCAGCTCCGGCTATCCGGAGATCCGCGACACCATCCTGGTTCCGGAGACCAAGCAGTATCTGGAGATCAACCGCGACTTCCCCGTGGGCGAGCAGCCGACGCTCAGCGCCAGCTACGAGATCGCCGATTACGTGAAGAATCTCCCGCCGACCGCTCCGGCCGCCTATCGCGACTTCCGCGGCCTGCTGATCGAAGAAAACCTCGTGAAGGAACTCTATCCGCTCCTCACCTACGTCTTCTTCGATCCGGGGAGCGCGCAGATCCCGGATCGCTATATCCTTTTCAGCGATCCCTCCCAGACGCAGGACTTCACCGATACCACCATCCCCGGTGGCACGCTCGAGAAGTACTACCATATGCTCAATATCGTCGGCTTCCGCATGCGCACGCATCCGGATACCAAGATCGAAATCCAGGGGCATAACTCCGAGCAGACCGCTCTCGGCGAAATCAACTCCGTCTCCACCCAGCGCAGCCAGGTGGTCTACGACTACCTGACGAGGATCTGGCAGATCGACGCAAGCCGCATCAAGCTGCTGCCGGGCGATGGCCTGCCGAAGCCGCCGTCGAACCCGAAGGACTCGCTCGGCATCGTCGAGAACCGCCGCGCCGAGATCCGTTCGAACGACTGGGAGATCGTCAAGCCGATCGTTATCCAGGACTTCCGCCGCTATCCGCAGCCGGAGACCATGACCTTCCAGATGCGCAACGGCATCAACGACAACCTCGTCGCCCGCCGTGCCATCGAGATCAAGCGCAACGGCCAGCTCTGGCACGTGATGAACGAGGTGGGACGTACCGATGTCAACTCCCCGCTCTATAACTGGGGACGCGGCGGCAACGAGGACTCGATTCCGAACAACGAGACCCCGTACACCGCACAGCTGGTGGTTTACAGCCAGGACGGCAAGGAGTGCCGCTCCCCGGAGATCCAGATCCCCGTGGAGATCGTGACCAACGAGGAGAAGCGTACCGAGAGGCTCCAGGACAGGACCATCGACCGCTACTCGCTGGTGCTCTTCCGCTTCAACAGCAACGAGGCCGGCCCGCTGAACGATCGCATCCTGCGCGAGTATATCTACAACGATATCCGCCAGGGCGCACAGATCCAGATCATCGGCCATACCGACGTGGTGGGTCTTGAGGATGTCAACAAGAAGCTCTCCGAGGGACGTGCCAATACCGTCACCAGCGGTATCCGCAAGAACGTGAAGGCAAGCCTGATCGCATCCCTCGTCGGCAGCGGCGTGGGCGAGGATGATGAGCTGTACTCGAACCAGCTGCCGGAAGGTCGGTTCTACAACCGCACCGTGCAGGTGATTATCGAAACGCCGACGACTCCCGCACAGTAGTGGGACGTACGGCAGTGCTATCGTTCTCTGTACAATAGACCGGGGCGCCCGTTCCACCACGTGGGACGGGCGCATCCGTTTTCATACAAGCGATGCTCCGATGGGATCCGATGGGATGGCGGAGAGAAGGGAAGCCCCTCCGGGAAAATCATCCTTCCCGGCCCGGCGCTGCGACATTCGGTGCCGGTACGGGTCTACGTACATACGTGCCGAGTACGCAAGGATCGCGCCCTGCGGCTTGTATCCGTTTGTAAGATGCGTATATTCCGATCCCGGCTCCATTATCTCCATTCCCCATGCCCGGATATTCCTCCGTTCCGGCCTCTAGCCAACCGCAGAGGCGCGCGCAGAGGTTCCTGCATGATGGATGGGGATCACTGCCGGCCGGTAGATCTCGTTCATGGAGTTCCCCCAGAGCGACTATAGCGATCCGTTTCATCTCCGCAGTGAAACGGTGACGATCCGATGATGTAGATGAAAAGGGCGCCAGCTATCGAAATCTTGCTACTCCGTCACTGAACGTTCTGCCTATGAAAGCCGTATTGCTACTGCTTCTCGCCCTGCTGGCCGGGAATGCCGATGCGTTTGCGCAGCATGCCGAGAAGGATCGCGAACTGTTGGGGGCGAATTCCGAGGGAACCCGTTTTGTCGTCGGATTCATGGAGAATGAACTCTATGAATGCACGTATTCCTATGGTGAACGCGCCATCTCCATTGCCTCGCGTTTCAATACCACGGTGACCATCACCTACCCCGATGGGCGTGCCATCACCGATGTGCTGAAACCGATGCAGCTCCGTAATTACCAGGTGGAGCGCCAGTACGAGTGCATCGGCGAAGGCGTCTTCAAAAAAGGGATCGAGATCACCTCGACATCCCCCGTCAGCGTCTACTGCTACAGCAGCCGCCCGGAAACCTCCGATGGTTATCTCGCCCTCCCCGTGGACTCGTGGGGAACCCAGTATCTTACCGCCAACTACAAAGTAGACAGCTATACCTACGATGGGCGCGGCGATTCCCTCTGCACGGTCTATCCGCGCGGCGGAGAGTTCGCCATCATCGCCGCTTTCGACAGCACCCGCGTTACCGTCTATCCCAAAACCCGTACCTACCAGGTGACTACCGGATCGGTCTCCAAGATCCTGATGAAGGGAGAGATCTACCAGTTGCAGGATGGGGGCTTCGTGCGCGGCTGGAGCGATCTTACCGGCTCGGTGGTGACCTCCGACAAACCGGTGGGGCTTCTCACCGGCCATGTGCGCACCGGCATACCGGTGGTGTTCGATACCAAGGACCATATCATCGAGATGGTGCCGCCGCGCAATACGCTCGGGAAGCGGTATGTGGCCGTTCCGTTCGGCGGGCGGCTGGGTGGGGATCTGCTTCGCGTGATCCTGACCGATCCTGGCGAGACCACCCTGCAGATCACGACGCCGGAGGGAAGCTCCACGCAGAAGTTCGAGGGGCTGGGAGCGTTCGCGGAGTTCATCATCACGCAGACCACCGTTATCGAGGCCGACAAGCCCGTGATGGTGATGCAGTACTCCCGCTCCATGGGGACCGATCCCCGGAACAATCCCAAGGCGACAGTCTTCTTCGATCCCGATCTGGTGACGGTGACGCCGGAGGAGCAGTTCGTGAACGCGGCGGTGTTTCAGACGCTGCCGAACGTTTCGAACAGCCCGTCGTATCCCTGGGCCACCCAGTTCGAACATCATTATGTGACGATCGTGGCCGAGGAGAAGAAGTTCGGGACCATCACCCTGAACGGCGAGCCGCTGATCAACCAGCAGAATTTTTCAACCGGCCCGGTGCCGGGAACTCCGTTCGTCTGGGCCACCATGGAGGTGCGCGACGGCAGGATCCATGTGCTGAGCGGCGATGCCCTCTTCGGCGGATATGTCTACGGCGTCGGATATGTGGATTCCTATGCATGGCCGATCGGTGCCGGGCTCCGGAAGTTCGATGTGACCGATGAACAGCCTCCGGTGCTGGCCGCGCAGCAGGACTGCGGCGGCTTCAATGTCACCGCCAGCGAGAGCGGCCCGTTCGAGAGCGGACTGCGCGATGCCTGGATCGATTCCTCCTATTCCCAGAATGTGGAATTCCAGAAGACGATGATTATCATCGGCGATGAGTTCTCGCTCGGCTATGTCTCGCTGAAGGATTCCCGCACCGATGGCAGGGCGCGTTTCATCGCAGAGGATCTGAGCGGCAACCGCGATACCATCGAGATCAACCTCAGCACGGTGGAGCGTCTCAGCTTCGATCGCGATTCGGTTGCGATGGCCGGCGTGAAGATCAACGAGCAGCAGGCTACCACGCTCGTTATCAACAACGCCAACGCCAACCCTCTGAAGATCGACAGCCTGTGGTTCAAGTACAACCGCTTCTATCTCAACGGCCGGCATGAAGGGGCGGTGATAGCGCCGGGGGCGTTGCGCAATGTGAACGTGCTCTTCATGGCAACCGACAACAGGCCGGTCTACGATACGCTGGTCATCAAGAGCAACTGCCAGTATTACCGTATCCCGTTCACCGCTACGGTGGGCTCCCCCGGCATCATCACGCACGACCTCGATTTCGGCCGGGTACGAGTTGGGAGCGCACCCCGTACGCTCGCTCTGCAGGTCTCCAATCCCGGCACGGCGACTCTCCGGTTCGATAGCACGGTGATCCAGGTGGAAGGGACCACATTCTCTCTGAGCAGCCTGCTCGTGGCGCCCGATTCTCTCCTTCCGGGAGAGGACACCACGCTCCAGGTGATGTTCATTCCCCCCGCGGTGGGCGAGCTCACCGGCAGGGTGCTCTTCTACAGCAACGCCGATTCGGTGGCGACGGCATCGCTCCGGGGGGTGGGGATCTACCCGAACGTGGATATCGGCGGCTATGATTTCGGTCTGCTGCCGGTAGGGGATACCGCCTGCACGCGGATTCCGGTGACGAACACCGGCAGCGATACGCTCCATCTCACCGATGTGGAATTCACCGAGGAGGGGGGGTATATCGTGGATCGTTCGGTGCTTCCGGCCGATCTGGCCCCCGGCGATACGGTCTGGGTGCCGGTCTGCTTCGCGCCTCTGGAGGAGGCCGGCTATCTCTCCGACATCTTCCCGATGAACAACGACGGCGTGGAGGGGGAGAACAAGGTTCGCGGGGCCGGATATGTGCTTCGCGCCACGCTCGGCGGGTACGACTGGAAGGAGCGCTGGGTAAATACCACGCACGACACCGTGGTGCTGCTGCGCAACCTGAGCACGCAGCCGATCACCATCGACTCGGTGTATATCGATGCGACGGGCGATCCGGGTGATTTTACGATCAACGAGACCCTCCAGCTTCCGGTTGCGATCGGGGTTGGGGAGGCGCTTCCAATAAAAGTTTCGTTCACCCCATTGCTTCCTGGCCTGCGTAGCTGTATCATCCGGGGAATCGGCGGCGTTCCCGGCGGCCCGCGGGTCGCGGTGGACTCGGTTCTTCAGGGCTTCGGCCTGCTGGCGCTCGCCAGCGACGAGATCGAGTTCGACAACTCTCTGATCTATTCCTGCGGTGAACGCTCCGGTTCGATCACGATTGTCAATGACGGCAACACACCGCTTACTCTATCCAGCATCCAGGTGGATGCCTCGCCGGCTCTCCTCAAGCTTCGCGATCCGGACCTCGTCTCTCGTATCATCCCGGTTGGAGAATCGCTCCAGGTGGACTTTACGGTAGCTCTGGGGGGATATGTGGGCCCGGTATCGGGCGCGATCTCCTGGAGCTTCCAGGAGCTTCCCGATACGCTCCGGCGGAGCTTCGCGATGGCGAGCGCCCCGCAGTTCTACGGGATCACCGCAAGCGCTCCGGCAACCCTGGCGATGGGAAAGACCATCGAGCTGCAGGTGGCGGTCGATAGCGCCTTCTGGAGCGATATCCCCCAGCGCGAAGTGGAGCTGCGGATCGAACATAACCCTCGTATCTCCCGGTTCGACTTCGCCACATGGGCTGCGCGCAGCGGCGCGGTTGCCGGCCCGTGGCGTCCGGTCGGAGCCCCGGTGGAGGATACCCTGGGGGTGGTGCTGGTCCGGTTCGCATCGGCCGATGCCGCCGGCACCCCGCTCGACTCGGCGATCTTCCCGCAGCTTCCGTTCCTCAGCTATCTGGGGAACACCGTTGCCGATACCTTCGATGTACGCATGCGCCTGCCCGGCAACGAGTGCTTCTCGGCGAACCTCGCGTACGCCGCCTATCGGCTCGACAGCATCTGCGGCCTGGATAACCGGCTCTTCGAGATGACCGGAGATAATTATTCGCTCAAGCAGAATCATCCCAACCCGACGGGCTCCGCAACCGAGATCGAGTTCACGCTCGGTATGGACGCTCATACGAGGCTCGAACTGTTCGCCTCCGATGGCCGCACAGTGCGGGTGCTCGTCGATTCCCCTCTCGCCGCCGGCCACCACATGGTCGCGGTGGACCTCTCGGAGCTGCCGAGCGGTCTGTACTTCTACCGTCTCAACTCCGGCCCGTTCATGGCGGTCCGGCAGATGATGGTGGCCCAATAACGCAGAACCAGGTATATCGTTCCACATATCCCTTTGTTTGGAGGATCACTATTGATGAAAAAGGTCTTCTCCTTTTCGTTTATCGCCCTCGCGTGCGCAGTGCTGCTTGCCGGACCTCAGGTAGCAACTGCACAGGATGATGCCGAGGATCTGGATAACCCGCTTAACCCGACGCAGGCGAGGTCGGCTATCCTGATTGGGCCGAGACTCGGCGTCAACAGGAATTTCCATAGTGGCGGGTTCCGTATCATCAACGATCCCCTTTGCCCAATTTTCGAATCGGGTTCCGGCTGGGGATATCTTGCTGGTATCACTGCCGAGTTTATTCCGGCCAAGGCCACCTGGAGTATCATCCCCGCTATCACGTACGAATCGCGTCCGGGGAACTTCAAGCAGAGCCTGGATAACGTCCAGGTGCTGCTCAGCAACGCCAATGATAGCATCGTCAGCGCCAATCAGACGGTGACTACCACCTCTGATATCACCTATCAGATCGTGAGCGCCGAAGTGCTGTACAAGCAGGAGTTCGCACAGATCGGCAAGCGCTTCCGTCTTTCGGTGGCCGCCGGCCCAAGCGTTTCGTATGTGCTGGGAGGCAAGATCTCGCAGTACATGGATCTCGAGGAGCCGCTCAATGCACGTTTTATCAACGAGGCAGGGCTGCCCACAACAAACAACGGCCGCCGTCTGATCTATGCCGATAACGCAGAGATCCCGGGACGTTCGGACCTCCGTTTCGCGCTGAAGGGGGGAGTGCAGGCCGAGGTCGGTCTGTTCAACAACGCCATCATCATGTATCCCGGTGTGTTCTATGACTTCGGTCTGACCAACGTTACCGAGAACGAGAACTGGGGCCTTAGCTCGCTTCTGTTCCAGGTGGACTTCCGCCGCGCCTTCTAAGATCCGTTGCCGGAGCATCCGGTTTGCGGCGCCCGTCGGGTTACTGACGGGCGCCGTTTTTATTGGTGGCAACAGGAGCGCCGGAAGGCCCGTCATCTTCCGGAAGGGGGGCGGGAAAGGGGGCGGGGCGGCCACTCCGAAGGGAATCTTGTTCGCGTGACGGCGATTCGGTGATGTTCCGGCCGCTATTGCGTTATATGTAAGATGACCGATGGTTTCAGGTGCCTCTACAGGGACGCTCTCGTGCAACGGGGCATCCGCTGGGGGGCCGCCATGCAGCTACTCCGGTATCCACAGCGGCTGATGCATGCAGGGCACACTTCCCGTATAATTCCGGCCGCCTCATATTCCGCCATGGAATATGATCCTTTACGTTCTCTGAAATAATAAATCCCCGCGAAATACTCCCGCCCGTTCTGCGACAAAAAATGGACGGCAAGGTCTATACCTGCAAGCAGCGCTGCACAAACCCTCCGTGACGGGGCGGGCGGTATCCGGACCGAAATTCTCCCTGTCGTTTCATGAATAATATTGGGAGACGTATTTCGATGAAAACGTCGTTATCACGATTGCTTGCGATAGCAGGTGCGGCACTGCTTTGTTCGGCGGGAACCATGGATGCGCAATGGATGATAGGGGTGGAGGCCGATCCGCTCGGCACCCATCTTATGCGCTCGCGTGTGCTTGTAGGCCCAACGCTGGGGCTGACGAGAAATTATCATTCAGGGGGATTTCGTATTAAAGATGAGCCTCTCTGCCCGGTATTTACAGCCGGAACAGGGGTGGGCTATCTGGCGGGAATTACCGCTGAATTTCAGCACAATAGCTGGAGCATCATCCCTCGTATCTCCTACGAGTCGCGTCCGGGGAATTTTACCAGCCATCTCGAGGACGCCCAGGTATTCATTCCCGATGAAGGTGTTACCGTTACGCAGTCGGTAGCCACACATTCGGATGTCGAATACAAGCTGCTCAACGCGGAAGTGCTTTTCAAACATGATGTCCTGATCGTCGGAAAATCATTTCGCCTGGCGCTCGCCGGCGGCCCGGCGATGGGATATGTGCTCGATGGAACAATGACCCAGAGCCAGCAGTTGGAACAGCCGCTCAATGCGCGATTTACCAACCCGAAAGGCTTGAAGTCCGATGCAACCGGACGCCGACTGTATTATGCCGAGGATGCGGAAATTCCGGGGCGTAATGATCTCCGTTTTTCGCTGAAAGCAGGAGTGCAGGGGGAAGTAGCTCTGTATGACCATGCAGTGATGATGAGCCCGGGAATCTATTACGATTATGGGCTGAGCAATGTGACCGATAACGAAAATTGGGGCCTTAATACGGTGGTGTTCCAGGTTGATTTTCGGTATGCGTTCTTCTAGGGTGTAAGAGCAGACATACGAGAGTCATTTTCTGGACCCTTGACCAGCAGCGCACGATTGTCGGACGTGCGCTGCTGTTATTTTATAGGGGGGATTATTCCCGGATAATTGCGGGGCCGGTCCATGATCTCCGGGGGAATGTGATTGCGCAAAGGAGCGCAGGGAAAATGGTGGCGCGTTCTTTTTCTTCCTGGCGTCTCGGCGGTTTTGCACGAGATTGATGACATCGGTAGCAGTGAGATATCCCAGGTTTCAGGAAGTGCCCCCGCCGCTACGTAATTGTTATCTCGCCAGATCTTCCAGCAGAGCATCGGCGGCGGCGAAACCGCTCTGTGCGGCCCCCTCGATCGTTGCCGGCAATCCGGTATCGGTCCAGTCGCCCGCCAGATAATAGCCGGGTGACGAGGGGCCGGTGCGGGTGCCGGGGCGCCCCTGTGCCACGGCCGGTGTCGCGGCGAACGTGGCATGTTTCTCCTTGATGACGAGCGCATCCAGCAATCGCGCGTCCCGAAGCTCGGGGAATGTCTCGCGCAGTTCCCGGTCGGCCATCTCCGCCACTTCTTTCCCGGTTGCCGCGCTCTGGCTGAATGCCGCGCTGATGGTGCAGGCAATCAAGCCTGGAAACGCCGGGTTGGGAGGCGTCCCCATCTTTCGCCTGTTGAACATCCACTGCACCTGCGTGCCCAGCATCGCCGCAAAGACCGGCAGCTCCGCCGGATTGCGATCGTACCAGAGATAGATGGAGACGATCGGTATATATTCCGGCTTCGCCGTAGTGTGTTCCTGCTCGTACGCGGTGATGCCGTGCAGGAGGGGGCGCAGCTGGCGCCACGGGAGCGCCGCGATAACATGCCCGGTTTCAATCTCCGGATGATCCTTCAGCTTCACCAGATAGCTCTCCGGCAGGCGGTGAAGTCCCGTTATCGTCATCCCGGTCATCACCCTTCCTCCCCGGCTTTCGATGAACTCCCGCGCAGGGTCTATCAGTTGCGAGAGTCCGGTACGGGGGAATGCAAGCTGCGAATCGGTGCCGGGACCCAGAAACGCCCGGCGCATCACCTCGGCAAAGAGCCGGGCCGATGCCCGTTGCGGCGGTGTGTTCAGGGTTGCGATGATGATAGGGTCCCAGAGCCGTTCCTGCGCTCTCGGCGACTGGCCGAGCCGGTTGAGATACTGGCGTGTGGTTTCATCGGGGCCGGGAGTTTTCAGCCGCACATTCACTCCCACGGCCAGCAGCGCGCGCCGTTCACGTCCGCTGAGTCCCCCCAGCCTGAGCATTGCGGCCATCACGCCGAGTTGTGAGGGGAGAAATCCGGGAGCCGCCAGCACCGCGCGCGCGCCGCCGGGCTCGCGAAACTCCACCCGGAGCGCCGGCTGAAGATCCACCAGATCCCTTGTCCCCAGCTGTTCCAGCAGAGCGAAGGTGGCGTGGTAGCATCCCATCATCAGATGCTGGCCGTTATCGATCTCATCCCCCGTATTCCGGTGGATGAACGACCGGGCGCGTCCTCCCAGATAGGGTCGCGATTCGATAAGGAGGGGCCGCATCCCTTGCAGGGCCAGCCGTACCGCGGCGGCGATGCCGCCGCCGAGAACCAGCGGGGAGGATATCACCTCTCTGCCGACCGGCGCCGGGGCGGCCGGAGAGAGGGATGGAGAGAAGCCATCATCAGTATCCTGAACCATCATCATCGGCTGGATGGTTCATTATGCGGGAACCTCGCGGTTGATCCCCGCGCGTTCCAGGATCTCCACGATCATATCGTTGCGCCGCATGGGGGGCATGATATAGATGCCGGCAATCCGCTCGCGCATATCGGAGATGCTTTCCAGGAACTCCACGGCGATGCTCACCCCCTCGGAAGGGGAGGATGCCGCATTGCGCATGCGGTGCTGGATCGTCTCCGGGATCTTCATGCCGGGGACCTCATGGTGGAGGAACTCCGCATGGCGCGCGGTGCGCAGGGGGATGATGCCGAGCATGATCCTGATGGGGAGATGCTCGGTGCGGTTCAGGAACCGCCGCATGGCATCGGCCTCGAACAGCGGCTGCGTAAAGGCCACCTGCGCCCCCTCGGCCACTTTCCGTTCCAGTCGGCTGATCTCGCGATCCATATCGTCGGCGACGGGATTGCAGGCGCAGGCTATCAGGAAGTTCGTGCGCGCCCCCACCGGATTTCCCATCAGGTCAAGCCCCTCGTTCATCCTCTTCACCGCCCGTATCAGCCCCACCGCATCCACATCGTAGACGGAGGTGGCGTAGGGGTAATCGCCGATATGGGCGGGATCGCCGGTAACGGCCAGGATGTTCTTTACGCCGAGGGCATGGGCTCCCAGAAGCTCCGATTGCAGCCCCACCATGTTGCGGTCGCGGCAGGCGATATGGGTGATGCACTCCATACCGGTGCGGGCCTCGATCATATGGCTGATGGTGATGGAGTTCATCCGCAGGCGCGCGCGCGCGCCATCGGAGATGTTCACCGCATCGATGCCGTGGCGCTTCAGGTATTCGGCGCCTTCGAAGAGTTCCTCCACATTCAGGCCACGCGGCACATCCAGCTCGGCGGTAACCAGCAGCTTGCGTCCCAGGTTGCGCTGGAAGTTGCTCGGCTCCGGCACCGCCGGCGCGGCCTCGTCCCCGGCCTGTTTCGGCTCCTTCACCTTGATTTCCGGCCTGCCCACCGCAATCCCCTCTATCGCCCGGCTGATAGCCGCCACATGTTCCGGCATCGCCCCGCCGTCCACTCCAACCACGGTTACGCCGTTTTCCACGAGCGCCCGCACCGAGTTTGCCACATACTCCACGGTAGCGTTATAGACCGGCTGCCCCTCTACCAGCGTGGGGATGCCGATATCGGGCTGGGCTGCGAGGATGGCATCGGTGGCGCCGTAGAGCGCCTTGACGATGGTGAGCATACGATTGGGGCCCACGGTACCGTTGGAGCCGATGGCGATCACCCCCGGGCGGTTCAGCCGTCCGGCTATATCGCGGGGATAGCTGGTAGCCAGTACCGAACCATCCTCCGGGAAGGTCTTCTGGGCGATGATCGGGATATCGGCGGAGATATGCCGGGCCGCATCCAGCGCTATCTCCAGCTCATCGATATCGATAAATGATTTGATGACCAGCAGGTCGCAGTTGCCATCGACAAGCGCATGGATCTGCGTCATGAACGCCTCGCGCACATCCTCCGCCTTCAGCTTCCCGATCGGGGAAAGGAACTTCCCGATAGGGCCCACCACGCCGGCCACGTAGGCGCGGTTGCGCGCGGCCGTGCGGGCCAGCCAGACCCCCTTGCGGTTGATCTCATAGACCCGGTCGCCCAGCTTGTAGGGTTCCAGCGTCAGGGCGTTGGCGCAGCGGGTGTTGGCCTGGATGATCTCCGCTCCGGCCTCGATGAACTCGTTGTGGATCTGCTCGATCAGCAGCGGGTTCTTCAGGTTGTAGAGCTCCACCGGGTTTTCGTTGTGCCCGCGCGCGCGGAGCACCGCCTGCATGGAGCCGTCCATCACGATCGGGCCGTTCTGGAGTCGTTCCTCTATACTGGGATTCATACGTATTGGCGTTCGGATATGCGATCCCGCCGCCTGCCGCTACAGATGCGGTCCGGCGAGATCGTTGCTCTAATGACGGGAAAGTCTCGTACAGAGCGTATGACGGAAGGGGAAAGAAGGAGAAACAGATGCAATCTCCCCAAAGTTACGAAGAACCGGGGAGCAGGGAGCATGGCGGCGGTAAGCGTGCGTATCTCGGGGGGATGCCACAGGCCCTCCCTCCCGGAAACAGCCGAGGCACGCGGCGAACGGATGAGCCGTTCCCCTGCGTGCCTCGTGCGGGAATCCTCGATTCCGGCGGGATCGTTTAGACGATCACCCGCTCGAAGATGCGGTAGCGCTTGTAGGGCGATGCGTTCATCAGCTCCGCCGCCCGGTTCATCATGATGTTGTCCTCCAGCACCCACGATGCCTCCCCACGGTTCATCCCCTTCTTCACCGCCCGTTCCATGATCTCCCGGTAGAGCAGGGCGTCGATACCCTGGCCGTGATATTTCGGCAGGATGCCCAGGATGATGATCCGAAGCTGCTTGATATGCTTCTTCTTGGTCATCACGTTCATGATCGCCGTCGGGAGGTTCTTGGCTCCAGGGGGGATCGAGGAGCCCGCCTTGAACGCCTGGTTGATATCCGGCACCGCCAGCGCGAAGCCGATCGCCTCCCCATCCTTCTCCGCGAAGAGCACCAGATCGGGATCGATCACCTGCTTCAGCTCGTAGGCCATGGCGTTCATCTCCTCGTCGGTCATCGGCACAAAGCCCCAGTTCGGCTGCCATGCCTGATTGTAGATCGATTTGATACGCTCCACCTCCTCCGGGAAGCGCTTCATTGCCAGACCCCGCACGGTGGCGCGGCCACGGGTCTTCAGCATATCGGTCACCCGGACGATCTTCTCGGTGAGGCACTTCGGGTATTCCACGATATAGGCGAACAGATCCTTCGCCTTGCCCAGCCCCGCGCGCTCCATCAGCCCGGTATAATAGGAGGGGTTGTAAGGCATCTGGAACATCGCCGGGGAATCGAACCCATCCACCAGCAGGCCGATCTCGTCGTTCATGGAGGGGGAGATCGGGCCGCGCATCACGGTGATCCCCTGCTCGCGCAGCCAGAACCCGGCGGCGTTGAAGAGGGTATTGGCTACATCCTGGTCATCCACCGACTCGAAGAACCCGAAGAATCCTACCTTGTCGTCGTGCTCGCTGTTATGCTTGTCGTTGACGATGGCGGCGATACGCCCCACGATCTTCCCCCCCTTCTCGGCGATGAAGAGCTGAAGGCGGGCGTGCTTGTAGAAGGGATTCTTCTCGGTGTCCAGCAGGCGCATCCGGTCCATCTCGATCGGCGGCACCCAGTTGGGATCGTTCTTGTAGAGATCCCACACCATCCGGATGAACTCCAGCCGCTCCTTGCGGGTGTTCACCGTGCGAACCTGGATAAGGCCGGTGGTGGGGAGGGTAACCGGCACGGCGACCCCGAGATCCTCGGTGAACGCGCTCATCCCCTCGGCTCCCAGCTCCTCGGCCAGTTCCTCCGGGGCCACTGCCGCCCCCTGCTCCGCCGCGGTTGCCGGGGTATCCTTGTCCAGCAGGCCCATCTCGGTGCCGATATCCTCGAACAGTTCAAGGATGCGGTCGAGATGATGCTTCTCGTGGGTAGCCATCACGGAGGTGCGCATCATCTGCAGGCCGGGCATCACGCCGGGGGAGATGAACGCATTGACGAACACGCCGGCATCGAACAAGCGGCGCCAGAAGATGAAGGTGAGGGTGTCGTCGCCGATGATTACCGGGACGATGCCGGTCTTCGACTCGATGATCCGGTAGCCCATGGAGGTGAAGCCGTTGCGCATGTAATCGGCATTGGCGATCAGCATGTCGATCCGTTCCGGCTCGGCGCGCATGATCCGGAGCGCCGTCAGCGCAGCGGCCACCGATGCCGGTGTGGGGGATGCCGAGAAGATGAGCGCCGGGGAGGTGTGCTTGATATAGTTGATGACGCGTTCCTCGCCCACCACCCAGCCGCCGAGCGATGCCAGCGACTTGGAGAAGGTTCCCATCGTCATATCGGCCTCGTTATCCAGCCCGAAATAGCTGGCGGTGCCGCGTCCCCCCTCGCCGATCACGCCGAGCGCATGGGCGTCATCCACCATCAGGCGGGCGCCGTAGTGCCTGGCAAGCTCCGACATCTTCGGCAGATCCACGATTTCGCCGGAGGTGGAGAAGACGCCGTCGGTGACGATCAGCTTGCCGGAGGATTCCGGGAGGCGGGCAAGCTGCCGTTCCAGATCGGCCATATCGTTGTGCTTGTAGCGCGCCACATCGCCGAACGCCCCTTTCGCCATCAGGTTGCCGGCCACGATACAGGCATGATTATCCTTGTCGGAGATCACATAATCGCCACGATTGACGAGCGTGGGGATCACCCCCTGGGCGGTCTGGTAGCCGGTGGAGAAGAGTAGGCATGCCTCCTTCCCCATGAAGTCGGCCATCTCCGCCTCCATTTCCTCGTGCAGCCGCACGGTGCCGGTCAGGTAGCGCGATCCGGAGCAGCCGGTCCCGAACTGTTCGGTGGCTTTCAGCGCGGCTTCCTTGACGCGGGGATCGGCGGTAAGGCCGAGATAGTTGTTGGAGCCGGCCATGATGATCTCGCGTCCCTCGATGCGCACCACCGGCCCTTCGTTCTCCTCGATTGCCCGGAAATATGGGTAATACCCGGCCTCCTTAACGTCGTCGGCGCGGGTAAAGTCTCGACATTTCTGAAAGATATCTGCCAATGAAGTATTCTCCTGGTAATTGCCGACTCGGCGGGAAGTGAAGCCTTGTCTCGCCTCGATGCGCCCCCCTGTTCGGTCGGTACGGCACCGGATGGACTACGGAGCTGAACGTTATAATAGCAAGAAATGGGATGCCGGTTTTGTTAGATGATGTGAACTGCCGGACATGCCATCGCCCCGCTCCCGCTCCTCTACCGGCAGGAGGGAACCTGGGGGGGAAGAGGGGAGAGGATAGATCCTGGCGGAGCAAATTTATTCCCCCCGGCTCCTTTCTTCCAAGCTGTCAGGGAGGGGAGATTTTCGATTTCCGATTGGCGATTTCCGATTGAAAGAGAGCGGGCCGCAGCCGGCGTCGCATTGCCCGTATCCGGCCGGCCCATCGACGATATGACCGGCGCGCCGCTGGTCCCCACTCGAAAATCTACAATCGGCACTCGAACATCACTACCCCTGCTGCATGGCGTGTTCCACCTTCATCACATCCTCCGGCGTATCCACGGCGTGCCCCACGTACTCGGTCTCCACGCAGAAGAGGTTCATCCCCAGGTCGAGCATCCGGAGCTGTTCCAGCTGCTCGCACGCTTCCAGCGGTGTGGGGGAGGCCCCCACGAACTTCTCAAGGGCGGCTCCGCGATAGGCGTAGATGCCGATATGGCGGTAATAGGTGTGTGCCGAGAGCCAATCCTCCGGCTGGAAGTCGCGGCAGCAGGGGATGGGGCTGCGGGAGAAGTAGAGGGGGACGTAATCCTTGCGGAGCACCACCTTCACCACGTTGGTATCGAACAGGTCGCGCGCGGTGGCGATGCGGCCAACCGGCGTGGCACAATCGCAGTCGGTGGCCTCCAGTGCCTCCACCAGCGTATCGATCACTTCCGGATCGATCAGCGGCTCATCTCCCTGGATGTTGATGATGATATCGGCGCCGCCGAGTTCCCGTGCCGCTGCCGCTATCCGGTCGGTGCCGGTGGTGTGATCGGCGGAGGTCATCACCGCCTCGCCGCCGAATCCCAGCACGCGGTCGTAGATCCGCTGGTCGTCGGTGGCAACCACCACCCGGTCGGCACGGCGGGATTGCCTGGTGCGCTCGTAAACGTGCTGGATCATCGGTTTGCCGGCGATCTCCACGAGCGGTTTGCCCGGCAGCCTGGTTGATGCGAACCGGGCCGGGATCAATGCGAGTACGCTTCCCATGACGTTAGCTCTTTCTGCTGGTATATTCTGTTGGGGAACAGATGCCGTCCGCAGGGGATGCGGCATGCCGCCATCGGGTGGCGGCAGGAGAGTTCGGGGCGGGGCCTCTACTCGATGGTATCTCCCAGCACCTTGGGAACGCTGAAGAACCCTTCGGTCTTTTTCGGAGCATTGCGGAGCGCTTCTGCGGGAGGGAGCATCGGGCCCGGCGCGTCCTCGCGCAGCACGCTCACCGCATCGAACAGGCTTTCCATCGGCTCCACCCCCTCGGTATCGGCCCTGTTCAGGGTCTCGATATATTCCACGATCTGATTGAACTGGGAGGTAAAGCCGGCCATCTCCTCGGCCGTGAAACGAAGCCGTGCCAGGCGGGCGATATGCTCTATCTGCTGGGAGGTAATCATCTAGGGTACTACGGTAAACGGAGAATGTTGTTCAACTGCCTGGGGAATCATCTGCCACTGCCGTTGTCATTCCGGGAGGGTATCGGGTTGCGCTTTCTGTTCCGGCATGATGCCGTGGCGTGGCAGTACTGTATCCCGGTGTTCCCGCCGCCTCCGTGCCGGGGCCGCTGCTGCGGTTCGCCAGCCAGGGGCGAACGCCGCGGCCGGCCGGGGCCGGAGGAATGAACCCGAAGATATCAAAAGAAATAAAAAAAGAAGCTGCGCAGTTCACCCCTTACCGCGCAGCTTCCGTTTTTGAAGGCCAGAGGTTGGTGCCCCGGCTGCTTCGTCCAGGTATACCAGCGGAGCGGCGGTTTTGTTCCCAAACCGCCCCGATTTTTTTGAGATGATGGCCGGGCCGCCAATTCCGGTGCGGTTTCGCGGTTTTCTAGCCGTACATGGATGCCACATACTGGCCGTATCCGTTGTACGGGCGCGTCGCTACCCGTCCCTCCTCTCCCAGAAGCCGCTCGGTGGCCTGCGACCATCGCGGATGCGGGATTGCCGGGTTCACGTTGGAGAGGAAGCTGTACTCGCCCGGCGCCAGATCGTTCCAGAAGGTGGACGGCTGGTCCTCCACAAGCTCTATCTTCACTATCGATTTGGGTCCCTTGTAGCCATATTTCCAGGGGACGATAATCCTGATGGGAGCCCCGTGCTGTTTCGGCAGCTCATGGCCGTAGATGCCGGTCACGGCCATCGCCAGCTCGTTGCGCGCCTCGTCGATACGCATCCCCTCGTAATAGGGCCATTTGTACCAGGTGGCCCGCTCCTGGTTCGGCGCCTGCTCCGGACGGAGGAAGGAGGTGAATCGGAGATACTTTGCCGAGGAGAGGGGGCGTGCAAGATCGAGCACCTTTGCCAGGGGGATGCCGGTCCACGGGACGGTCATCGCCCATGCCTCCACGCAGCGGAAACGGTAGACCCGCTCCTCCAGCGGAAGCTTGCGTACAAGCTCGTCGATCGTCAGCTTCACCGGCTTCTCCACCAGGCCGGTGATCTCCAGATCCCAGGGGCGCGTTTCGAACTTGTCCACCAGCTCGGCCACGCGCTCCTTCTCCTCGCTGAACTCGTAGAAGTTGTTGTAGCGCGCCGGCAGCTTCTCATTGGTCAGGGGACGATCGATGGTATAGGCGGTGTTCCGGGTGGCCGGATACAGATCCAGGTTCGGGCTCGGGATCTGCGGCCGGGGGGCCTGCGAGACCGATGTGCGGTCCTCGGCGGCGCGGCAGCCCAGCACCCCAACCGCCATCGCCCCCATGCCGAGCGATTGCAGGAACCGGCGGCGTCCCATATAGGCCTGCTCCGGGGTAACCTCCCGTTCCGGGATACGCCATCCTGGCGGAATAATGATATTGCTCATAGTTCTCTATTCCTGATATGTGGCCTCCGGCCGCTCCATGGAAGCGGCGGGGGGCATCGGAGCGCCGGTTTCGCTAGGTATGCATCGCTCGCCCGTAGCTCTTCTGCCTTTCCGGTAGGGGTAATCCGCTACAGATTTCGGGCCTCCGATGGGGAACTTCCGGAGGCCGGCTCCTTCCCGGATGATTGGATCGGACCGGTAGAAGAACGGACCGCTTCCGGGAAGATTGCCCGGCTCCAGGCGCCTGTTGCCGAACCCGGCCGAAATCCTAAAATCGCAGGCCGGGAATACCTCTTCGTCGCCCGGTAGAGAGGCAATCGTTAAGTTGTCGCCTCTTCGGTTCCCGCGCATGCATGCGCAACGAGATCTTCCATTGAATAATACGGTATGAAGTGGCTTATCAGATTGCTGGCCGTGGCGGCCCTGATCGCGGTCGGATTCTGGGCATATGGTGCGTTGGGGGTTCCCAGGGTTGAAGTGGCATCGCCGGAGCGCCGCGAGGCGATCAGAGCGGTTTATGCCACCGGTATGGTGAAGGCCGAACAGATAGCGCGGATACGCCCGGAGATCGGCGGAACGGTGCTCCAGCTTCCGGTGAAGGAGGGGGAGGAGATTCGCCAGGGGATGCTGGTGATGGAGATCGAGGAGCAGGAACAGGAGAGCCAGGTGGCCGAACAGGCCGCCAGGGTGCGCGAGGCCAGCGTGACGGTGGACGAGGCGCAGGCGAACCTCGACCGCGAGAAGCTCCTTCTGGAGCAGGGAGCCACCACCCAGCAGGCGGTGGATGATGCGCAGGCGGCGTACGATCGTGCCTCCGCGGCGCTTCGTACCGTAAAGGCCAGCCTCGCCACCAGAAAGGCGTTCACCGGCAAGGGAAAGATCAGCTCGCCGATCACCGGCATCGTCACCAGCGTCAAGATCACCCAGGGAGATGCCATCCCCGCCAATATGGAGGCGGTCACGATCCTCGATCCCTCATCGTTCAAGGTGTTCGCCGAGATCGACGAGCTCGATATCGCCCGCATCCGTCCCGGCCAGGAGGCTATCGTGGCGTTCGATGCCCTGCCGGACCAGCATTTCAAGGGGCGCGTGGAGCGTATCATCCCGCAGGCCGACGAGGTCACCAAGACGGTACCGGTCATTCTCAATATGATCGATTATGTCCCCAACCTCTCCGATGGCCTCACCGCCACGATCAACGTGGTGCTGGAGCGCAGGCCGAACTCCCTGACCATCCCCGCAGATGCGATCGTGCAGGAGCGCCGCGGCGATGCGGTGATCTATGTGGTGACCGACCATAACAAGCTGGAGAAGAGGACCGTGAAGATCGGCATCCGAGGCGAAGATTACGTGGAGGTCACCGACGGTCTCCGCGAGGATGAGCGCGTGGCCCTCAAGCCGGAACCCTCCTGGACCGAAGGCGCCGAAGTGGAAATCGACAAGGAAAGGATGCGCGAGAAGACAAAGGAAAAGTGAAGAAATTTTCGATTGGCCTTCAGTTCGATAGTGCTTGACAGGCCATAGCGGGGACTACGCATTGAATGGCCGGCAGAAGGCCCGCACCGTAATTCCGATTCCTTGACTTCCAGACCCTAGATTTCCGGATTTCTCCCATGCCCTTTCGTCTGGCTCTTGCCATCGCTTTGCGTCATCTCCGGTCCCGGCCACGCCAGACCGTGCTTGCCACGCTCGGCATCATGATCGGCGGCGGGATCTTTGCGCTGATGCTGGCGATCACGGCGGGGCAGCAGGAGTTCCTGCGCGAGAAGCTGATCGATATCTCCCCGCATCTGCTCGTCACCTCCGATCGCCTGCAGCCGGTCACGGCGCGCAATCTGCTTCAGGAGGAGGATGCGCTGGTGGAGCTTCGCATCAACACCCCTCCTACCAGCCGCCATGAGGTGAAGCCCTATACCGAAATGCTCCAGCGGGCGGGGGATGCCTCCGCGATGATCTCGGCGGTGGCGCCGTACGTGCTGGTGCAGGGGGTGTTCCGCAACGGTACACGCTATCAGACGGTGAGCGTCCGGGGGATCGATCCGGTGCTGGAGCAGCATATCGCCAATCTCGCGGGCAATATCCGGGAGGGGACGCTGCCGGGGCTGGGGCGGATGCCGAACGGCGCGGCGATCGGCAGCGGTCTGGCGCGGAAGCTGGGCGTGGGGGTGGGCGATTACTTCAGCTTCGTGGTTCCCTCCGGCGCCATCCAGCAGTTGCAGGTTGCGGCGATCTTCACCAGCGGCGTTGCCAGCTTCGACGACCGGCGCGGCTATATCAATCTTGCGCTCGCGCAATCCCTCCGTCGGATGCCGCGCAACTCCGTCAGCGGCCTCAGTGTGCAGGTGCGTGATGTGGAGAGCGTGGCGCAGGTGAAGGCGGAGGTGGAGCGGGCCACCGGGTACCAGACCGAAACATGGGAGGAGACCAATGCGCAGATCCTGGAGTTTCAGGAGCGGCAGCGGGTGACCTCCCGCCTGCTGGTGATCTTCGTGTTCATCACGGCGGCGTTCGGCATCTCCAATACGCTGGTGGCGATCGTGCTCCAGAAGAAGCAGGATATCGCCATCATGAAATCGTTCGGCGTCTCCCGTGGCGGTGTGGTGGTGATCTTCATGCTGGAAGGGGCCATCATCGGCCTGCTGGGAGGGCTGCTGGCCGCCGGACTGGGATATGGCCTGGCCGAGCTGTTCGGCAGGCTGAATCTGGTCCCGCTCAACAGCGACAGCTCCTATATCCGCGCCGACAGATTCCCGGTTTCGCTGGCCCCCGCCATCTATCTCTTCACATTCGGCATTTCGGTGGTGATGGCCGTGGCCGCCAGTCTCTTTCCGGCCCGCCGCGCCGCGAAGTTCATCCCGGTGCGCGTACTCCGGGGAGTCTAGAGCGGATTTCACTATGGTTACTTTATCGTGGCCCCCGGAGCCAACACCTATAGGTGTTGCCTATCTGTAGCCGAAACGCCAGCACTCCTTTTTCCGGAAGCTCCGTAGGAGCGGCCCATTCTTGCTGGCCTGAAAAGGCGTAACTCGATTGAATCCGCTCCACGGGGGCCGGATAAGTGAGGGAGGGGGGCTCCATGGCATTCATTCCCTGCTGCTAACAACCAACTGGTATTTACCAACTTCCCCGCAATCGCATGGTTCTTATCTGGCAGATCGCACTGAAACAGTTGCTGGCGCGGAAGCGGCAGGCGATCCTCATCATCAGCGGCGTGGTGGTGGGCGTCACCGTGCTGCTGGTGACGGTGTCACTGTTCGGGGGTCTGCTGGAATCGTTTACCGCGAAGATCCTGGATGTGGCCCCGCATGTGCGGATGACCGCCGAACGCACCGAGGGCTCCGCAGCCGATGTGCTGGTTGATGCAGCCGATGGCGGGCCGGTTGCCGTTGAGCTGCGGAAGAACTCCGAGCAGGTGGAGCGCACGCTGGTGAGAAACGTTATGACGGTGCTCCGCTCGGTGGAGCGCTCCGTCGGCGACGAGCTTATCGCCGCCTCCCCCTATCTTGCCACGCAGGCTCTTGCGGTGTACGGCACCAACGAGACCACGCTCCCGATCAACGGCGTGCTCCCGGAGGAGGAGGCGCGTATCACCGACCTGCCACGGTATATGCTCAGCGGCTCGGTGGCCCGTTTGCAGGCCGCGCGCAACGGCATGCTGATAGGAGCCAAGGCCGCCGCCGATATCGGTGTGGATCAGGGGGACCGGCTTCAGCTCGTCTCCCTGACCGGCGAGGTCTTCATCGTGCAGATCGTCGGGGTCTACCGGATGGGCGTGGAGGCATCCGATCGCTCGGCCTATGTGAACCTCCGGCTGGCCCAGGCGCTGGAGCGGGCGCTTCCGGGGGAGGCGAGCGGCATCGGATTTCAGATCCGCGATGTGACCAGGGCGCCCGCCGTTGCTGCGGCGATAGAGCGGGTGAGCGGCCGGAAGGCCGAGACGTGGGACCAGACCAACGCCGGCATCATCTCCATCTTCCGCTTTCTGCGTGCGCTGTTTCTGGTGGTGGTCGGGTTCGTGATCGTGATCTGCGGTTTCGGCGTCGCCAATATCCTCATCACCAGCGTGCTGGAGAAGCAGCGCGATATCGCGGTGATGAAATCCTTCGGCTTCTCCGCCGGGGCCATCACCTGGATGTATCTTTTTCAGGGGCTCGTCATAGCGCTGGTGGGGGGGCTGATAGGCTCGCTGACAGGAGCCGCCGCGATAAAGCTGATGGCGATGCTCCCCAGCGGCGGCACCGGAGGGGTGGCCCCGATCGACAACAAGACCCTTCAGATGAGCTGGAACCTCTGGTATTTCGCGCTGGCGATCGGAGGAACGGTGCTGGTAAGTATCATCGCCGCCGTGGCCCCCGCACGCTCGGCGGCCCGGCTTGTCCCGGTGGAGATTCTCCGGGGAGAACGGTGAGGGGATTTTCGATTGACGATTTTGGATTTTCGATTGGGGAGGAGGGGAGATTTTCGATTTGCGATTTTGGATTTTCGATTGGGGGAGGGAAGAGGATTTTGGGCTGATTGCATAGCAGTGAGCCGGAGGGTTGTAGTTGCCCCTATGAATGCTGCCCCCTCCGCCCCCATGGCCCTCAAAGATGCGCCTCTAGGTGCCTGCCGTCTGTAGCAGTCGCGTGGGGTCTTCTGCTGGAAGCTCCGCGGGCGCGTCCCGTTCCGCTGCGGTAGCCACGGCCGATCCGGCTGCAATCCGCTTCAGGGGAGAAGAAGCACGGCGGCCGGGAATTTGGGGGTGTGCCGGAGATGCATAGATTACGGACCTGGTAATTGTTGGAAACGGGAACGAGAAAGGATTCTCGAATGGTTCCATCGGAATGGAGCGCTGCCGGAATCCCTCCGGCGCACTTCGCCCACGGCGGCCGGGTTCCTGCCTGTGCAGCAATGCCGCGCACATCCGCAGCTCGCTGGAATCCTGATCTCCCCCATTGACCTGGAATGCGATTCATGCCCATACTTCGATATGCTCCCTGGGGGCTTCTTCTTGCGATGCTTGCGGTGCAGACCGGTGCTCTGGCCCAGAACCGGACGCTGACTCTGGAGGAAACGCTGCGTCTGGCCGATGAGCAGAGCATCGACGTGCGCAAGGCGCGCGCGGCGCTGGAGCGTGCCGAAAAGGGGATTGCCACCGCCCGCTCGCTCTACCTGCCGGAGGTGAATGCCACCGGCGAATATCTCCTCCATTTGCAACCCCAGGTGCTCTTCGTGGCTCCCGGAAATCCGTTCAACGAGACCGGGCGCACCGAGGCGTTCCAGATCGGCAGCCGGCACTCCACCGGCCTTGCCATCGACCTGCGCCAGCCGCTCTACGATCCCCTCCGCTCGATGCGCCGGGAGGTTGCCGAGGCGGGGGCCGAGGTCTCCAGGGCGGAACTGGACGTTGCGCGGGCGCAGGTGCGGATGAATGCCGAGAAGGCCTACTACCGCGCCCTCTATGCAAAGAACGAGATGGGAACGCGCCAGGCGCAGATCGCCACGGCGATGGCGAACCTGGATATCACGCTTGCACGGTATCGCGGCGGGCGGGCAATGGCGCTGGATACGCTCGGTGCCTCCGCCACGGTGGCCGCCGCCCGCGCCGATGCCGAAAGCGCCCGGTTCAACTATCTGGCCTCGCTGCTGGCCCTGGCGCAGATCCTCGACATCCCCGATTACCGCGGGCTCGCGGTGGAGGGGGAGCTGGAGATACCCACCGCGCCGGGACCGAGCGGCGGCGATATGATCCTCGCCACCGATCGTCCGAACTCCGCCGGGATACGCCTTGCCGAAACCAGAATCGCCGCCGCACGAACCGGCGTGGAGCTGGAAGGTGCCGCAACCGCCCCCACGATCAACGCCGTGGGGCGCTGGCAGGCGCTGGGACAGAGCAACAACACCGTGCCGGATGATCTCCGCGCGGCCATGACCTCGCACGTCGGGGTGAGCGCCTTCTACGCCATCGACAATCTCTGGCGGGGAAATCCGGAGCGCGAGGAGGCGCAGATCCGCGTGGTGGAGGCGCAGCTGGAACTCGACCGCATCCGCCAGCTGGACAGCACCCAGATGCAGAGCATCCTGCTGGCGATGGAAGGGGCGCGGGCGCAGGCGCAGGCCCAGCAGGCGGCGGTGGAGCAGGCGCAGAAGGCTATCGATATCACGATGATCCTCTACAAGGAGGGACGGGCCACGCTGCTCGATGTGGAGAACGCACAGGCCAGGGTGCGCAACGCACGGCTTGCCGAGGATCGCATCAAACTCCAGTTCCTGGAAGCGTACGCCGAGCTGAAATCGCTGGCGGGGAGCGAGCGCTGAACCATGGCTTCCGGGAATAATCGCACACAGATGACACGCAAGAAACGAGCAGGCGGGACCGGCACTGCGGCAACCGGTGCCGCGACAACCGGCGCCGGGGCAACCGGCGGCTGGGAGGATCGGACCATCCTGGCGCTCCGGGGGGTCCGCAAGGATCTGAGCATATCCAAGGAGATCACCCAGACGATCATCCCCGATCTTTCCCTGTCGGTGGAGCGCGGGGAGTTCGTGGCCGTTACCGGCCCCTCCGGCTCCGGCAAGAGCACCCTCCTCTATATGATGGGGGGGCTGGATAGGCCCACCGCCGGGAAGATCATCTTCAACGGCGATGAGATCTCATCGATGCCGGAGGAGGATCTGGTCGGCATCCGCAACCGGAATATCGGGTTCATCTATCAGTTCCATTTTCTGCTCCCGGAATTCACGGCGCTTGAAAATGTGATGATGCCGATGCTGGTAGGAGGCGCGCGGCGGCGCGAGGCCCGCGAGCATGCCGAGAGCCTGCTGGAGCGGGTGGGGATGCGGGAGAAGGTGAAGAGCCGCCCGAACCAGCTCTCCGGCGGCCAGCAGCAGCGTGTGGCGGTGGCTCGCGCGCTCGCCAATCGCCCGCTTCTCCTTCTGGGAGATGAGCCCACCGGCTCGCTCGATACGGCATCGACCATGCAGGTGTACGACCTGATGATGGAGCTGAACCAGGAGGGGCAGACCATCATCTACGTCACGCACGATCACGAACTGGCCGCGCGTGCGCGCCGCAGGATCAATCTGGTGGATGGGAAGGTGGAGAGCGATACCGCCGGTGCGGGGGCTGCTTCCACCGGCGAAGCCCTGGGACGCCAGGATATCGCGCCGGCCGCCGGCGGCGATGATACCGGCCACGAATACGTATAAGCCAACGCCCTCCTCCTGCGTGGAAGGGTGAAGGAAGAACACAGAAGCATCTCCCCCTGATCGAAGCTCGTCCTATCGAACGGCGAGTTCATACCCGAAGCCAGGAAGAGCCGTAGTGCGCTCCGGGTCTCCCCGGCTTCCGGGCGCCTTCGTGCACTCCCGTGGTATCGTTCCTGCGGTGCCATCTCAATGCCACTCAAGTCCATGGTTGACAATCCAAGATCGTCAACCGAACATCGAACACTCCCCTATGAAACTTCCCTCCATTACGGTTCTGGCCCAGGGAGCGCTCCACACCTTCCTCCGGTTCCCGCTCGTGCTGATCGTTGCGGTGATCGGAACGGTGGCGGCCATCATCAACCCGGATCATCCGCGCCTTATCATGGCCTGCGTTCTCGGCATCCCGCTGCTGGTATCGCTGGAGGTATTCGGCGAGCGTCGGAACTGGGGGAGAACCGCGCGCATGATTGCGGGGCTTGTGGGAATGCTGCTGCTGGCGGGCTATTATCTCACGCTCCCCGACCAGATCAATCAGGATGTCACCTGGAACCGGTTCATGGTGCTGGTGATAGCGTTGCACTGCCTGGCGGCGTTTGCCCCGTATCTGGTGCGGAACCAGCTCAACGGATTCTGGCAGTACAACAAATCGCTCTTCCTGCGCGCGCTCGCCACCGCCCTGTACACCGGTGTGCTCTATGCCGGGCTCTGTCTGGCCCTGGTCGCCATCGAAAAGCTTTTCGGGGCCGATATCCCCGGCGCGGTCTACGAGGATCTTGGTTTCATCATGGTGGGGATCTTCAACACCTGGTTCTTTCTTGCCGGCGTGCCGGGGGATTTCGAAGCGCTTCAGGAGGATCGTTCCTATCCCAATGGGCTGAAGGTCTTCACCCAGTACGTGCTGCTGCCGCTGGTGGTGATCTATCTGGTGATCCTCTATCTGTATGCCGGCAAGATCGTGCTGGAGTGGGAGTGGCCCATCGGATGGGTCTCCTCGATGATCTTCGGCTTCTCCGTGGCCGGCATCCTCTCGCTGCTGCTGTTATATCCCATCCGCGACAACGAGGGGAACACCTGGATCTCCCGTTTCTATTCGCTGTTCTATTACGCGCTGCTTCCGCTGACGGCCGTTCTCTTTCTGGCGATCTGGTGGCGCGTCTCCGATTACGGCATCACCGAGGAGCGCTACTACGCTCTGGCGCTGGCGGTCTGGCTGGCGGCCATCTCGGTGTATATGCTCTTCACACGGGGAAGGAATATCAGGGCAATTCCCCTGTCGCTGGCCGTGCTCGGATTGCTCTCGGTGTTCGGTCCGTGGGGAGCGTTCCAGGTCTCGGCCGAAAGCCAGGCGGCGCAGTTGCGCGAGGTGCTGGAACGGGAGAATCTCCTGGAGAATGGCGTGGTGGCGCGGAAGCTCTCCGGAGAGAAGCCCGATGCCGTGACGCGGATCAACTCGATCATCGATTATCTCGACAATCGCAACAGGCTTGATCTGGTGGCGCCGATGTTCGGTGCGAAAGCCGATCTGGTGTCGTCCGAGGACCTGTTCGAGCGGGTGGGAGCCACGCGGAGTTCCTATTACAACACGCGATATTTCTCCATCACGGAGCCGGATGTCACCGACATCAGCGGGTACGAGCGGCTGGTGCGGTACAACGTCGAAGACCGTGATACGGTGCCGGAGAGGGTCATGCTGGGCGGGGAACTGTTCGATGTGGTCTTCAACGATTCGCTTGGGCTGCTGGAGGTATTCCATGGCACCGAGCGTTTGCTGGCGATCGATCTGGGAGAGTATGCCACTCGGCTGGGAGGGGAGCTGCCGAGCGGAGGATGGGGGCTTCCCCCGGAGCAGGGGGTGGTGGAGGCCGCCGGCAAGGGTATAGCGGTGAAGTTGCAGCTGACAAATATCTCCACCACCGATCCCGGAAATCCGGACACCCCGCTGAAGGTATCGTCGATGACCGGATTGCTGATGATCGGGCGGCGTACGGCTTCGGGGGATGGTTCGGCGCCGAATGCGGTGCCGGTGGTTCCCCGGACCCCGAAGCAGGATACGGTGGTGCCAGCGACGAGGAGCGGCAGCAGGTAACTGCTTCCGATCGGAAAGGGCCATGAGAGCAAATGATGCGGGCCTCTGCCGGAAGCCGCAGAAACAACAGGATCGCAAGGAAGGTACGGGGCTGCCCTCTATCCTTCGTTGCGATCCTTTGCGTCTCCGGGTTGTGCGTTCCGGGCGGAGCGCCGCTTATATCTTCTGAACTCCCGGATACGACATCGAGAGTTTTTTCATCGTGCGCAGCGTGATCTCCCCGATCAGATAATTCCGGTACCATTTCCTGTCGGCCGGGATCACATACCAGGGGGCATGGCCGGTGCTGGTGGCGGCTATCATGGTTTCGAACGACTCCCTATACTCGTCCCAGTATTTCCGTTCGTCCATATCTCTGGGCGAGGATTTCCACCGCTTCTTCGGCTCATGTATCCTCTTGTTGAGGCGCTTCTCCTGTTCCTCCATGGAGATATGCAGGAGGAACTTGATGACCACCGTGCCGTTCTCGGCGAGCATCCGTTCGAAATCCCGGATCTGCCGGTAGCGCTGCTGGAACAGATCCTTCCGCCCGGCGATCTCCGGCGGCAGCGATTGATTCGCGATCAGCTCGCGATGCACCCTGACGGTGCTCACCTCCTCGTAGTGGGAGCGGTTGAAGATAGCCACCTCGCCACGTCCCGGACAGAGCTTGTGAACGCGCCACAGATAGTCGTGGTCCAGCTCCTCGTCGGAGGGGGCCTTGAACGATCGTATCGTGCAACCGAGCGGGCTGAATCCCCGGGCCAGATACCGGGCGGCGCCATCCTTGCCGCTGGCATCGCTCCCCTGAAAGATTATCAGCACCGAGCGGCGGTTCTCGGCGTACATCAGATAGTGGAGATCATACAGCGCCTTCTGGTTCTCCTCCAGCGCTCCCGCCACCTCCTCCTCATGCTTGATAGCGCCGGTATCCCTCGGATTGATCTGCGCTAATTTCAGCCCCTTGCCTGCCGGATGAAATATCTTGCTCATCGCTTTTCTTGCTGATACTGGATTGTACTCTGACCAGCCGGAAGATACAGAGCCGGTCGATGCGATCTGCGTGATTGGCGCTGTACGGTCCATGATTTACCACTGGCGAGAGCAACCGCTGTGTGCAATGCCCCTCTGCCGGACTCTCCGGCTTCCCTGTAACTTCGCCGGGGCTCGGGTGTTCCATTCCCGTCTCCGGCAATATCGATGGCAACCCAGTACGCACGACATACCGACGAAGAGCTCTTCACCCTGATGACCGGGGGGGACAAGCTCGCCTTTGTGGAGCTGTATACCAGATTCCGGGGGCGGATCTATGCCTATGCCTTGCGCATGCTGGGGGATCGTGATCGCGCCAACGATGTGTTCCAGGAAACATTCACCAGGATCTACAATCGTTGCCGCGAGAACGAGCAGTTGATGACCAATGTTTCCGCCTATATCTTCACGACCGCGCGCAACATCTGCCTGAACACGATCCGCAACAACAAGCCCACCGCGGCGGTGGAGGATTATCACGAGATCGTCTTCCAGCCAAGCCATGAGAACGCGGAGCTTGCCGATATGGTGAAACGTTCGCTGGAGCTTCTGCCCCAGCATCATCGCGAGGCGTTTGTGCTGCGGGAGTACGATGGCCTGAGCTATCAGGAGATATCGGAGATCACCGGCCAGAGTCTCTCGGCGGTGAAGGTGCATATTTTCAGAGCGAAGGAGAAGCTCCGCAAGATCCTCTCGCCGTACTTCGAAGAGGTGTGAGCCGTATGCTCCTCCGGCCCCAGGGGCCAAAACAGGGTGGTGGAATACCATGATACAGAACGAACAGATATTAGAGTATATAGATGGCCTGCTGGACCCCGATGCCGAACAGACGCTGTTCGATGCGATGGCCCGGCAGCCGGAACTCCGTTCGGCGCTCCGGCAGTTCATCGCGATCGGCGATGCGGTCCGCTCCGATCGTGAGGCCTATACTCCGCCGTCCGATGTGGAACGCGCACTGATGAACGATCTCGGGCTCCGAAATCTGGCCCCGTATGGCGGGGCGCCCGCAGTCTCCGGGGCCATCTCCAGGCTCTCGTCGTTCGGTGGCCGCTTCTGGGGGATGATGCTGTCGTTTCTTCTGGGGGCTCTGCTGGCCGGCAGCACCGTGGCCTATGTGATGAACGATCCCTCCGGTACCCGGATCATGGCCGAACGCGACGCCCCCTCCGCCGCGGGCGATGCCGCGCCGGGGGCTTCATCCGGAGGTGCCGCATCGCAGGGGAATCCGGCCGGTGGCCGGGCCCCGGGCGCGGTAGCGCAAGCGGGCGGGGGCATGGCCGATATCCCTTCGCGAACCGATGGTGCCGCCGGAGTGAACGGGAATGGAGCCGGCGGTACCGACCCTGCCGCTCCCTCTTCCACGCAGGGCAACGGGGGCGGCTCCGCCGGACAGCGCCTGCGTTCCAGCCGTACCGCTTCCGGAACATATCGTTCCGAGGGGGCCCTTGGCGGCGGTCCCGACAACCGCCGCCAGGGGGGAGGCGGCTCTCTCGGGGCCTCCGGCCCGGCTACCGTTCCGCCACCTCCGTCACTGGCCGATACTCCCAGTGACGCCTCCGGTTCCGGCCTGGGGGCGCTCCCTGATGTGACGCCGGTGCGGCCGCGCACTGCCAGCCGGAGCGTGGAGATGCCCAGAGAGAATGCCATGGAGGATGCGCCGCCACGCGCGCCGCAGGAGCCGGTGCAGCTCCTCCAGGAGCCGGATGGTGCCGGCGATCGTACGCGGAGCATCACGCTGGAGGCGCGGCTGAATCTGGGGGGCGCCTACACGCCGAACAATGCGCTGCGGAGCCCTTCCCCTACCGATGATCTGATGGGGGCCATCCTCTTCCATCCGGCGAATTCCTTCGCGGTGGGTCTGGAGCTTGGCAAGGAGAGTTACGATCAGACGCTCTACTCCGTCAGCGCCGATACGCTCCAGGTGGAGCAGCGCCCGAGCTACCTCTGGTTCGGTGCCACCGGACGGCTCTACCTTGGCGAACTTCCGTTCAACGGTATCGAGACGTTCCTGCAGGGGACTGCCGCCTATAGCACCGGCGGCCCGGTTCTGCGCCTGCGGCTGGGCGGGCGTATGCCGCTGGCGCCGGCATGGGATGTCACATTCGGGCTGGAGACGGCGGGGCTGATCTATACGTTCCAGGACCGGCAGTCCGTTTCCGGACGCTGGGGAATAAGCGGAGGAGTACAATGGATGCTATGGTAGGTGCCGGACGGGAGAGCCGTACAGGGGGATGGATCGCTATCGGTGCCATCCTGCTGCTGCTGGCCGCGGCGGTTTCCGGCTGCTCCAATACGCTGATCGATCCGGACAGCGCCAGGATCACCCTGAACGAGCAACGCCGGATCGATTCGATAGCGCGCTATCACGACTCGCTGCGCCAGCGCGATTCGGTGGTCTTCACCGATTCGCTTCGTCGTGCGGAGGAGCGGCGGCTGAGCGATTCGATACGGCAGGCCAGGGAACTGGCTCTGCTGGAGGCGGCCCGCCGCGCCGACTCGATCCTGTACACCGATTCCCTCCGCCGCTACGATGATTCGTTGCGGTGGCTGCGGGCCACGGCCAGGATCTCCGGGAAGATCTATTTCGATAAGCCGCAGGCGCCGAGAGCCTCCGCCGAATTGCAGATCGATCCCCTCTCACGGATCGACATCCGGTTCGATAGCGTGACCGGAGCGCCCCTGGCAGTGCGGCTGCGGGTGCTGGCAAATATCCCGGAACAGCCTGTGGGGAGTGCTGTGCTCGATGGGCCGAGCTTCATCTATCTGAACGCGGCCGTGCCGGTCTACAATGGAAAAGGGGGCATTGATCTTCTGGCGAATCCCGCTGCTTCCGCCCGGGCCAGGGATAGCTCCGGTCTCGGCATTCTCTACCGGGAGTCGCCCGCCGGAGAATGGTGGATGTGGATGGCGACCAACGGCGATACCAACCGCGGGGAATTCAGCATACAGAGCATCAATCCCGCTACCCGTGTGATCGAGGCGTCTCTGTCGGCCGATTTTACCGCCCCGTTACGGGTCTCCATCTCCAGAATCGCATTCCGGATAGAGTACTGAGCGGATGCGAGGGAGGGGGCACGAGCTTCCTGATCGCCAGTCCGTCATCGCCAACGGAACATCACGAATGGGAGAGCTTCGGCTCTTCCATTTTTGCATATTCCCGCCGTTGAATGCCGCCTGTCGCTGAAGGCTCTTTTTCGGCGCTTCCGGCAGTCCTGCAACAGCCAGGAGATACCACCATGAACCGAACAATCACGGGCAGCCCCGCGCGCGATTGCCTTGTGGCAGTCATCACCAGCGATGCCGATCTTCATCGTCTGCGAGAAGAAGGATGGTACAGGATACCGGACCGCGCGCTCGGCCGGCAGCTCTCGCGCGATGCTCTGGATCAGGCTTCGGCCCTTGCGCTCTACCAGACCTCATCGGTACGGGACGGCCTTCCCAGCGCCATCGAGTTGTGGGGGGAGATCGATGAGCGGCGCACCCTTGCGCGGCGCGATCTCATCCCGGATGAGCCGTATCATCCCTCGGCCGGAGCGCTCTATCACCTGCTCCGCCTGAAGAGCGTCCAGCGTCTGGATCGGCCGGTGACCAGCATCAGGCCACGGCGGATAACGTTTATCCGCACCACGCGCGAGCGGCTCTTCCATGCCGCCGATATCAATGATCTGATCGTCGGGACAAACGCGGAGGAACGGCTCTGGAAGACGTTGCGGGAACGGGAGCCGGATGTGGAGCGGCACTATTACATGCGCGCGCACGGCGTGGTGATGGAGCTCGATTTCGCCCTCTTCCGCCGGGAGCAGGGGCTGGGCATCATCTGCGATGAGCGCCCCGATGCCATCCGCGAGGGGAGCGGCGTAGCAGATGAGGGGATGCCGGAGGCGTGGCGCGTGATCCGGTTCTCCCCGGCCCGTATCGATCAGGATCTCGATAGCTGCCTGCGCGAGATAACGGCCATGGCCGACCGGATGTCCGCCGGAGGATGGCCTCCGCAGTAACTATTATTTCGCCTATTTCGCCAGGGCGGATGAGCGTCCCCACCCCACGATCCGGTCGTAGAGAGCGTTGGGAAGCCAGGAGAGAACGCGGACGGCGAGCGATGTGGGGATCGGGAAGCGGTAGAGCGAGAGCCGCCGGTCGACGGCGCGCACGATCCTGCGTGCGGCCTCATCGGCCTCCATCAGAAACGGCATCTCGAATTCGTTCTTCGCCGTCATATCGGTGCGGATGAAGCCGGGGGCGATGGTGATGGCATCGATTCCCCGGGGCCCCAGCTCCGTGCGGATGCTTTCCATGAAGACCGTCACGGCGGCCTTGCTGGCGTTGTAGGCTCCGGAGCCGGGCATGCCGCGATAGGCCGCCAGCGAGCTTACCGCCACTATCGTTCCCCGTCCGGATGCGAGCATCGCCGGCAGCACCGCCTCGGTCATCCGCACGATGCTGAAGTAGTTCACCCGCATCACCTGCTCGGCCTCATCGGCATCGAACGCATCGATGAACATCGGCCCTCCGCGTCCCGCGTTCATCACCACCGTATCCACGCCGCCGAAATGCTCCCCGGCCAGCGCCACCGCCTGTTGCGCCGATCCGGGGTCGGCGACGTCGGCGGCGAGAATCTCGGCCGTGCCTCCCAGATGCCGCACTTCCGCAGCAAGTTCGTGTAGCAGGTTCTCGCGCCGTGCTACCAGCAACAGCCGCGCGCCACGCCGCGCATACTCCAGCGCCAGCGCCCTGCCGATCCCGGCCGAAGCTCCCGTAAGGATGATCCGTTCCTGTCTGCTCATGAGGGAGAGTTGTTAAGGTGAGGAGTTGAGAGAGAACCGTTCGCAAACGTTCCGCGAGGTTCCCGGATACTTCTTTCGAGCCGCTGCCGCCGAATCGTCTTTCGCTGCTGCACCTGAGATCTTGCGTGCCTTGCAGTCCGGATTGCAGGCGGTGCCTGCGTCTGCCGGCGTTCCCATGGATATCATGCCATCGCAATCACCAATGTATCATCTTTTCCGGCCGTTCGGATTTTCATTCTGGTACACCGCCCCGCCTAAATTCCTCCAGGAACGCAGAAAACTGTATAGGAACGGTCTTTGCGGGTTCTCCGGGGACCATGGGGCCGGAAGCGCCCCATCCTGCACGAACGATACTTCGAACATTCGAATCGGGAGATCCACCCGGATGCAGATCTATCATCATATCGCCGTGGCGGTGAACGTGACCCCGCGGCTGCCGTTCCTGATTGCCGAGGCCATGCGCCTGGCCGGGATGTTCGGCTCGAAACTCAGTCTGATCCATGTCGGAGAGAAGGGGGAGGAGCGCAGCCTGCACGATGCTCTGGAGCGCAACCGTATCCCCGCTGATATCCCGATCCTGAAGGGGACGGGGAATCCTGCGCAGACGATCATGACGCTGGCCGGGGAGCACGGGGTGGATCTGCTGATCGCCGGTGCCCTGGAGAAGGAACGTGTGTTCCGCTACTTCCTCGGGTCGGTGGCGCGAACGCTCGTGCGCGAGTTCGATTGCTCGCTGATGCTCTTTACCGAGCCGCGAGCCGAACCGCATCCGCTGCACCGGATCGTGGTCATCACCGATTTCTCCGAGATGTCGATGATCGCCCTGCGCAAGGCCATCTACCTGGCATCCCGCGAAGGGAGCCAGGGAATAGATCTGGTGCGGGTGCATTCCACCTATGGCGAGGCAATGGCGATGGCGAAAGGGACGGACCGCGAGGAGATGGCCGAGTATATCGAGCGGACCGAGGCGGAGGAGCGGGCGCTGCTGGGCGATTTCATCGATGCGGCGGGCTACTCGCCGGTGGAGATACGGCCGGTGTATCTGGAGGGGAAGGAGGGGGCGGTGGCCGCCACGTACGCTGGCGATCTGGGGGCCGATCTTCTGGTGATCCCCTCGGAACGCTCGCACGCCGGCATTCTGGAGCGGATATTCCCGTCCGATATGGAATGGGTGCTCAGGGAGATACCATGCAACCTCTGGGTTGTGCGGGAGAAGGTGAAGTAGCGGCGGGGCCGGTATCTTCTGCGATCATATCAGTACGATTATTCTTTCAGAGAGAGAGGTTTCATGGCGTCACTAAGCCCAAGCGATATCAGTCTGTTCCTTCTCGGCCTGGCCGTGATGCTCGGTGTGGCCCGCCTGTTCGGCGAGCTTGCCGATCGTTTCCGCCTGCCGCTGATTGTCGGTGAAATCCTTGCCGGGATATTGCTCGGGCCGACGTTGTTCGGCGCCCTGCTCCCCGATCTTTCCGGGGCGCTCTTCGCACACAGCGCTGCAAGCAGCATCGCGTTCGAGGCCATCAACACGGTGGCGGTGGTGCTGCTGCTGATGATAGCCGGGCTGGAGGTGGATCTGTCGGTGCTCTGGCGCCAGGGACGCGCCGCGCTGCTGGTGAGCATCCTGGGCTCGATCGTTCCGTTCGGGCTGGGGTTCGGGCTGGCGTATCTGGCGCCGTCGTTCTGGGGAGTCGATCCCAATGCCGATCTTCTCACCTTCTCCCTGTTCTTCGGTATCGCGCTCAGCATCTCCGCGCTGCCGGTGATCGCCAAGATCCTCCTGGATCTGAGCATCTTCAAGACCGATACCGGCATGCTCATCATGGCCGCCGCGATGTTCAACGATCTGGTTGGATGGATCGTGTTCTCGATAGTGCTGGGGATGATGAGCGCCAACTCCAATGCCGCCACCGCGCACGATTCCGGGTTCGGTATCGGAACAACGATAGCCATGACGCTCGGGCTGGTGGTGTTCATGCTGACGGCCGGACGGTGGCTGGCGCACAGGGTGCTGCCGTGGCTCCAGGCCCGCCTGAGCTGGCCGGGAGGGGTTCTCAGCTTCATCCTGGTTACCACGTTCGCGGCCGCTGCGGTCACCGAGGCGATCGGCATCCATGCCATCTTCGGGGCGTTTCTGGCGGGGGTGGCGATCGGCGATTCGAAATATCTGCGGGAGCATACCCGCACCATCCTCCATCAGTTCGTCACCAATATCTTCGCCCCCATCTTCTTCGTGTCGATCGGACTGCGCGTGGATTTCCTCGCCAACTTCGATCTGCTGCTGGTGCTGGGAGTGCTGGCTATCGCATTCGCCGGGAA
>JBMDXA010000139.1:0-20831 GCA_048594725.1 Candidatus Kapaibacteriota bacterium | reverse complement strand
GTTGTAGAGCCGTATCAGCGCTCTGTGCGCCTCTTCGTCGTACTGATCGCGGGTAAGCTGGGTGCTGATAGCCTCGATGCCGATGGCATAGAGCCCGTTCCGGAGCGTCATGCGCGCCACGGCCAGGGCCGCCTGGCGGATATCCTCGCGAAGCCGGTCGCGCGCGGCATCCACCCAGTCGGCATAGATATCGGTTGCGAATTCCCCCTTGCGCGCCAGCAGGAGCGCCCGCTGGTACTGGTCGAAGGCGGGCCCGGTCTCGCCGGCGCGATCCAGCTCCGAGCCACGCCGCACCGCACGCTTGATCTCCAGCGCATCCACCCAGACGCTCCCCTCCATATGGGGATTGAAGTTCAGCTCCAGGCTGTTGGCCCCCACGTTCAGGATGCTGTTGGGAGAACCGCAGGCAGCGCGGGCGGCGCTGGCTGCGTTATAGAGCGACTTCTTCTGCTGTTCCGGGGTACGGGCCTTCGGCACGATCTGCGCGGCAAGCTCCTCGCGGGTCCAGGTCCGTTCCAGCACCTCGGCCGCCACCAGCGATACCAGGAGGGTGCGCGCGGTCTCGCGGCCGAACGCGGTTTCGCTCAGTTCCATGTAGGAGTGGGGGCGCATCAGGCGGAAGGGGCCCATCACGAACAGGCGCGCCCGCTCGATGGGGCCGGACTCCTCGGAGCGGCTGTTGCGCACCACCACATGAGCGGCGGCCTGGGCGGCCGCGCCCATCCGCTCGAACTGTCCGGGGAGATCGCGGTGGGTGATGCCGGCGGCCATCTCCCGGAAGAGTCCCGCAAGCTGGGCTATACGCGTCACCAGCCCCTTTTCCGACATCAGCGCGAACAGATCGCGGGTGCTCTCCAGCGCCTCCTCCACAAGCTCCGGTGCATTGGGGGCGCCCGATTCGGCCCAGCGGAGCTTCACGGCGATGGTAGAGGCACGATACTCCAGTTCCCGCTGCCAGTCGTACAACTGATCGCAGGCGATGGAGGCACGCCCTATCGCCTCCAGCGCCGCCGGGTAGTTGCGCTCGATGGTTTCCAGCGCTGCCAGAAGGGTCTCGGCAATGAACCGTGGCGGAGGGGCCACCTTGCCGGTGATGGTGCCGTGGAACGCACGGAACTCCTCGGCGGCCTCTCTCAGCGACCCGGCATCGCCGGCGGCGCTCTCGTCGGCGATACGCTCGTCTCCCCTGCCCGGCTCCATCGCCGTGGGGCGGGCCGGCCAGCAGAGACTGACCGGGGCATCTACCGGGAGTTTGCAGCGCCAGCGGAGCCAGATGGTATAGAGCCGGAGCACCGTAACCATATCCGGGAGGCGCGCCTCGAACGGGGCCATCTCCTCGATCATCGTCTCGGCAAGCGAGAGCGCCTCGAAGAACCTTCCGGCCGCTATCAGCGACGGCACAAGCTGCACCTGAAGGATGGCATAGTTGAACGTCAGCTCCCAGGAGAAATGCCTGGAGGCGGCACGATGGCGCAGCACCTCCTCGCGCGCGCTCAGCGCGGTATCCGCGGCCAGACCCGGCTCCCCGTCCGCTATCGCGAAGAGGGCCGTCAGATAACTGTAGGCGATATAATCGGCGATCTCGATAGGGGCGGAGCAGCGGCTCCAGCTCTCGAAGATCTGGCGCGCCAGAAAGATATCGCCGTAGATGAGGGTGGCGCGCACCACGCCGGAGACCACATGGAACGGGGGGAGCTTGGCCCCCGAGCTGGCGCTCTCCCGTATCGATTTCAGCAGGTCGTTGCAGTAGGAGCGCAGCCCCTCCTCGTCGCGAAGGCGGGCCGAGCGCACCACCAGCTCCGGCAGGACGTTGTATTTCTCATCCTCCAGCCCCAGCGTATCGGCAAGCTGGAGCACCCTGCGCGCCCGGTTGATGGCCTCCTGCGGCTCCCCTACCGGCACCAGCGCCGTGCGCATGCGCGCCACCTGCAACTCGGTACGGAGGCGCTGGTGGTTGTCGCCGATGCGCCCCAGGGTCTGGGATGCCTCCTGCAACAGATCGGAGATATCGCTGGAGCGGTCGTTGTACAACCGCGCGAACGCCAGCAGCCCGCAGCTCTCGGCGCGCAGATCATGGCAGGAGGGCTCCTGGGCCGTGATGGCGTACAACTCCTCGGCCTTGGCAACCGCCTCCGGGAAGCGGGTGAAATAGTGCTCGATCTGAATGGACTGCACCAGCGTATCGGCGTACTCGCGGGGGGTGAGCAGAGGGCGGTTGGCGGCCATCATCTTATAGGCCTCGGCACGGGGCTCATGCCCCCAGGTCTCGTAGCCGGTGCGGCTGATGAGCATCTCCATGATCTCCCTGCGTTCCGGAGATCCGGCCGGGGGGAGCACCTCCAGCAGCGTCTGGAACAGCTCGGCATCGCCGATCCAGCGGAGGAGCGACCGCCGCAGTTCCGAGCGTCCCACGATCATGCGCGCCACGCATTCCAGTTCCTGGCGGGAACGAAGCTGCCGTATCGCCTCGCTGATGTTCTCATGCATGAAGGTAACCCGGTCGGGGTTTGCCATCAGCGGTTTTATCAGCAGCCCCTGCTCCAGGCTTTCCATGGCGTGTGCCGGGCTGCTACCGTCGGCCCCATCGCACTCGGCCCCCATCGCCCCCAGCCATTCAACAAGTTCGTTCCGGCCGGCACGTCCGCCGGCGCATCCGAGCAGCATCAGCAACCGGCGTTCGGCCCCTTCCAGGCGCCGCACCTTGTCGGTGGAGCTGGCATCATGCACGAGGATGGTCTGGGTGTAGTTGCTGCTCAGCCGCCATTCCCCCTGGGGGCTCAGCACCAGCTGCGCCTGCTCCTCCAGGCGCCGGATCAGTTCCATGGTGCGAAGCGGAATCCCCTCGCCGGCGCGAGCGATATCGGCGGCGATCTGGGCGCTGATACGGGCACCGTAGATTTCGGTGACCAGTTCGGCCACTTCCTCGGTGGGGAGCGGGGAGAGATGGAAATGATCCAGAAGGATCGGCCCCAGCATATTCCTGATATTCTCCGCCTCGGCCCCTTCGCGGCGCAGGGTGGCAAGCAGCAGCACCGGCGCGTTTCGCAGCCCTGCGTTCAGCGCCATCAGCGCCTCCAGATCCTCCCACGGCATGAACTGGATATCATCGATCAGCAGCACCACCGGGCGGAACCGGGAGGCATGCGTAAGCACCGAGCCTATCAGCGCGGCCAGGGTGCTGGCGCTGGTGGCCCCCTGCTTCAGGGCAAGCGAATCCAGTCCGATGGAATTGCGGAGAACCGGCAGGCTGGCAAGCAGCGGATAATAGGTGACATCGGCGAAGAATGCCTGCAGGCGGCGCTGGGCGAAACGGCCGGCGAAGAGATCATCGACGGCATCGAGCACGGGGGCCAGGGGAGGACGATGCAGATGGGGGCTGTAGGCGCCGCGCGGCGTGAAGGTCCGTTCATCCCGTTCGAGCGTGTTGAGGAACTCCTCGGCGAGAGCGCTCTTGCCCACGCCGCTGAATCCTTCTATCAGCACGAGATGACGCCGATGATCGCTGTTTCCTTCCAGTCGCGCGCGCAACTGCGCAAGCCGCTGCAGCTCTTCTCGCCGACCGACAAAAGGAACACGCCCACGGTGGGGGATGGAGGCCATAGAAGATTTCGACCTAGAAGCTGGGAAATGAGAATTATCGGGGGAACCGTCCGATACGCGCCGGCAGGTGCACTTGCTTGTGGCAGCAAGGCCAGTAGCAGAAGGAAGGTGCGGCCATATGCTCCCGGCCGGATACCACCCTGCGGGCGCCTATCCGCACGCGATCGCATCCGGCCACCATTGCTGCTGGGAAGAGCCGCCGCCGGCACTGTACCGGAGAGCGGCATCAACGCCCCCGACAAGTTGTCAATCTACATACTCGAACTGTCTGGAACAACCGTGGGGCTCGCCACGTTCCTCCGCATTCGCCGGGGTTCCCGGAGTTTCGAATGAAATACGCCGCCGAACGTGACGGCCGGCCACATCTACGATTGCCCATCGACGATTTACGATCGGAAAACGCCGTACCAGGTACGCTCCGCGAACGTTCCCCATTCTTTCATTGCGGGAAGAATAGAGCGGGGATACGAAACTGCTCGCAACGGTCTTCATCCGGCTGCAATCCCGGCGCTGCCTGCCCGGGAGAATGGGGCGATGCTATTCCCCGTCTATCCTCCGGCGGAATCATCTCCCGGCGGGCGGCAAAAAAAATAGGCCCTCGCAGCACAGTCCGTGAAGACTAGCGCAAGGGCCTCAAGTGCAAGCGCTTCCCCCCCGGCCGCGCTTGCACAAGCTTTCTATATCGTTCGGCAACATCCGGGCACCGGAAATGACCGTTCACGGAGCGTATGGTTTCATCCCGGAGCGGGAGGCATCCGCGCACGCACCATCGCCCCCTGCTTCTCCCGAATCTTCAGACGCCGGAGAAGGCGGAACGATTGGATATCATCGCATACGGATGAGCATGCAACAAGCGATGCAACCACGGAGCAGTCCCGCAGTTGCAGCCCATTGCCTCGAAGGAAAACAGGGGAGGGAGATGCGAGGCACAATGGTAACCGGCTCCCCGGGGATGGCGGCAATGCGCTGCCGCAGCATCGCATCATGACCGCACCCCGAATCATCGCGGGAAGTTCCCCGGCGCTGCATGCACCGGTTCTGGCGGCCCCGGATCGAGGAGTGCACAAAAATACGTTCTGGCACCGAACCACCGCATCCCAATGTGTATGAGATTGCAATAGGCCGTTGCATCGCGGCGGGGTCATCCATTCCCTCTCTGATGCCGGTTTCGGTCATATATCGTATGTTTGCCGGGTCCTGCCGGCGGCCCCATCTACCCGCCGAACCTCACCATCCGGCATGTTGTTATTCGTTACAACCGCCCCCGAAACGTCCGTTTTTTCGGTACGTTCCTTGCAGATAACTCCCGGATGAGCTGAACCATTGGGTGTGATAGTAGTAAAATGAGCTATTGCGGCGTAAATTCGGGACTCCTCCTAGTGGCCTTTACTCTCTACCGATAAACATCGACCAACCATGAGTCAGATCAGAATTCTCATCATCGATGACGACACCGAGTTGAGCGAACTGTTGAGCGAATTCTTCGAGTCGCAGGGCGCCCTGGTCTCAAGCTCCGAACGCCCGTCGGTCGGACTGAAGAAGATGCGCGAGTTCCACCCGGATGTTATCGTCCTGGACGTGATGCTCCCCGAGATGGACGGTTTCGAGACCGCCAAGAAGATCCGGGAGCATTCGGATGTACCGATCGTGATGCTGACCGCACGCGGCGAGGTCAACGACCGGATCACCGGCCTGGAGATGGGAGCTGATGACTACCTGTCGAAGCCGTTCGACGTGCGCGAGCTCTGGACCCGCATCCAGGTGGTGCTCCGCCGCACGATGAAGGAAGCCGGCACCGGCGGCATCTACCATTTCGACGGCCTCGAAGTGGATGTCAATACCCAGTCGGCACGGCTGGACGGGCAGGCGCTGGAGCTGACCACCGCCGAGTTCGAGATGCTGCGGCTGTTCGCCGAGAACCCGCAGAAGCCGCTGGACCGCGATTTCATGATGGAGCAGACCCGAGGCATCCCCTGGGAGTCGTTCAACAGATCGGTGGATGTCGTGGTCAGCCGCCTGCGGCAGAAGCTGGGGGATGATCCCCGCCATCCGCGCTTCCTGAAGACGATCTGGGGAACCGGGTACATGTTCATCGGACGTCCGGCCGAAACAACCGAAAGCAACAGCGAGGTCGCCTCGAAGGAATAAACGGGCGCCTCCCGGACCAGCCCTGCTGCGCCGGGGGAGGGGGTAGATAGCCAGGTTCGCGCCTGCGAATGCGGCTGCGTTCGGCAGAGCCGCTCCTCGCCCGCCGTGGTACCTCCATCCCCTCCGGTGAATAGTATCCGCCTCGGGAATACTCCCGGCCGATGGGCTACGGAGTTGCATCATAACAAGGGGCGCAGCCATCAGCCTGGCTTCATGCAGGCGCACAAGGCACGTCCCCTGTTATCTCCCTACCAACAGATTATGTCGCTGCAACCGTCGCTCCAACATCCGCATCTCTCCGCTCCGGCCGAGTCGCCTCGCAGGAGGCACTCGCTCTTCTGGAAGGTACTGGCACTTGTGCTTGCGACCGCAGTGCTCGCCACGATCTCCATCGGCATCTATTTCCAGTACGTTCTGCGCGATACCTACAACGGGTTCCTTCGCGAGCAGATCGGCAGCTACATGCAGATGACCACCGACGATATCGGATTCCCCCCCGATACCGCCACCGCCGCCCGTATCGCCAACAGCTATCCTATCGATATCCGGCTGGAGGGAAGGGAGTTCACATGGTCGAGTTCCTCGTCGATCACTCCTGCGGCCACCATCACCGGCACCACCCTCCCCTCGGTCTTCGATCGCGGCGATACGCTGCTGTTCCGCCGCCTGGAGGGACGTCTCTACGGCGTGGTGCAGCGCGAGGGGTGGACCTATGTGATACGGCTCCGCTCGGCCCCCGAGGAGGGGATGCTGATCCCGGCCACACTGATCCTGGGCCTGGTGCTGACGCTCCTGTTCGTGGCGGCCTATCGTATCGTGCAGCGATTCCTCCGCCCGGTCCCGGCTCTGATGCAGGGGGTGACCGCGGTTGCCAATGAGGATTTCGAGCACCAGGTTCCGGTCTGCTCCGACGACGAGCTTGGCGAGCTGACCAAGGCATTCAACGCCATGTCGCAACGGGTGGCGGCGATCATCGCGTCCAAGCGGCGGCTCCTGTTCGATGTAAGCCACGAACTGCGCTCCCCCCTCACCCGCATGAACGTGGCGCTGGTGATGCTGCCGGAGGGGAAGGCGAAGCTCTCGATAGAACGGAATATCCGGGAGCTGAACACCATGATTACCGAGCTGCTGGAGAACGAGCGCCTGGCGGTGCTGGGCGGGGCGCTGGTGGTGGAGCATGTGGATGTGGTGGCGCTGGTCACCAAGGTGATAGATTCGTTCGGCAGCGATACGCGCCGCATCGAGCTGGACTCCCTTACCGGCGAGCTGGATGTGATGGCAGACGGGCAGCGTCTTACCGTGGCGGTGCGCAATGTGATCTCCAACGCCCTGAAGTATTCATCGGAGAACAACGGGCCGGTGAAGGTGACGCTGTTCCCGGACGACAACGGCGCGCGCGTGGTGGTGAGCGACAACGGCATCGGCATCCCGCCGGAAGCGCAGGAGAAGGTGTTCGAACCGTTCTACCGCACCGATGACTCCCGCTCGCGGGCCACCGGCGGTTACGGTCTCGGGCTCTCCCTTACCCGGTCGATCATCGAGGCGCACAGCGGCACCATCCAGCTGCATAGCATTCTGGGTCACGGCACCACTATCATGATGTGGATACCGCACTCCCCCAGCAATGGCGCGGTGGTCAGAAACATCGCGGCGGGGAAGCCGCAGCCGGCAGGGGCGTAAGCTCCGGCGCGGCGGTTTCCCCTTCTCGTCCCGCCCCCGCGGCGGGGTCCGGACAATCCCCCGCAAACCGCGTAACGAACGGCCTTGCAGCCCTGTTTCCCTCCTGTTTTTTATCGCAATCGGACAGACTCCCGAGCCCCCTCATACGTCTACGGAATGGTTACCGCCAGCAGCTGGCGGGTAGTGCCAGACACTACCTGCTACAGCCGCCAGAGGCGGGCAGCTGCCGGCTATGAACGGCCAACTCCTTTCTACCAACTACACGTCCATGATCGAACATCTCTCGGGAACACTGATTGAAAAGACCCCGACCAAGGCCATCATCTCCGCCGGAGGTGTGGGCTATGCAACGCTGATATCCCTTGCGACCTTCGAAGCGCTGCCGCCGGTGGGAGCTACCGTAGCGCTCCATACGCATCTGGTGGTGCGCGAGGATGCGATGACCCTCTTCGGATTCTCCGCCACCGCCGAGCGGGATCTGTTCCTGCTGCTGACCAGCGTTACCGGCGTGGGCCCGAAGCTCGCCATCGGCATCCTGAGCGGCACCGGCACCGATGTTCTGAAGGAGAATATCGCACGAGGTAATTCCGCCGCCCTGACCCGGCTCCCCGGCATCGGCATGAAGATCGCCGAGCGTGTGGCGCTGGAGCTGCGCGAGAAGATCGGCGCGCTGGATGTGGGGGGCAGCTCTCTGGCAGGCGGACGCCACGAGGTGCGCGATGAGGCGCTGGCGGCGCTCATTGCACTGGGCTACAACCGCCCCGGCGCCGAAAAGGCATTGCGGAGTGCCCTGAAGGATGGCCCGGAGGTCGAGGCCAATGTGGAGACGCTCATCAAGGCGGCCTTGAAGCATACAGCCGGATAAATCCGGTAGATACACAGGCACAGAGAGATGACCGGGCGATCGGGAACTGGTCCGTAGTCGGTGGTCAGTCGTCGTTGCTATCGCATGCGCTCATCTAGTTGCGGTATTCTCCTATGGTTCCGGATCAACGGCCACCGACCACTGAGGGCGGGCGAACCCCGCAGACCAACCACGGGCCGGAATCTCCGCATCCCCCCCCGTACCTTCACGAGCGCCTCGGCTCCATCGATCTGGCGCGGGGAGTTGCCGTGGTGCTGATGATAGCCGCCCATGCGGCCGATGCCCTGCTGGCCGGGAGCTGGAAGCACAACGATATCTGGTATGATGTCAATATCCTGTTCGGGTTCGTGGCGCCGGCGTTCATCGCCCTGAGCGGTCTTACGCTCTGGCCCGCTCTGGCCCGCAGAGGGGGCGGGAATGCCGGCGATGCCACGGTACGGCCGGTGGCGATACGCTACCTGCGGATACTGCTGCTGGGCTACTGGATTCAGATCCCGGTGCTCTCGCTGCGGCAGCTTCTGTTCAACAGGCGGCCGGAGGAGCTGGCCCGGCTCTTCGATGCGAACATCCTCCAGGTGATAGCCATCGCCGGATTGCTCGTGCTGGCGCTAGGATGGGTTCTGGGCTCGCTGCAACGCGCGCGCACCGCTGCCGTGCTGGCCGGCATCGCTACGGTGCTGCTTGCCCCCTATCTCTGGACGGGAACGTTGTATCAGGATCTTCCGCTCCCGCTCCGCGCCTATTTCTCGCCATCCCCGCCGGCCACCTTTCCCCTGTTCCCGTATCTCGGCTATTTCATGGCGGGCTTCGCCGCCTCTCCCGCGCTGATGGCCGCCGCCGGCGCCGCACGGGGACGCGCCATCGTGCTGGCATCGGCAGCCGGACTGATCGGCCTGGCGCTGGCGCTCGATCCGCTCCTCTCCGCGCTCCCACCGCACAACGATTTCTGGGGACCGGGCATCCAGCATTTCCTCTTCAGGCTGGGCGGGGTTGTGCTGCTTGTTGGGCTGTCCTTCCAGTACGGGTGGCTCCGCCCGAACGGGGGCGCATGGCTGGGCTTCATCGGGCGGCATTCGCTGGCGATCTATCTCCTCCATCTGATGCTGGTCTACGGCTCCCCGATGACGATGGGGATGCGCTACTGGTTCGATGGGGCGCTGGGAGGGATGCTGAACCCAGGCATCACGATCGGTTTCATCGGCGCGATACTCCTTCTCAGCGTGGCGGCCGTCTCCTCCTGGAAGCATCTGCGCCAGAGGCATCCGGCGGCCGCGCTCCTGCTGAAGCGTCTCTGGTGGGCTCTGTTCTGGGGCCTCTTTCTGCTGCAACCGTAGCTCCCCCTCCGCACATCTCTTCTGCCATTTCCCCTTCCATCCATCGGCAGGTTCTCCCCCCGGGACCCCATCCGCATTCGGCCGTAAATCATTATGTTGGCCGGAACAATCCCCACCCCTGATTGCAATCACAGAGTAGAGTCCGGTCCCTTCCCTCCGCGCACCGGGCCCATGTATGATCCATATACCATTATCGGGAGTTCCAGATGAAGAAGTTCGTTATGCTGCTCGCTTGCGGAGCGCTTATCGCAGGCTGCGGTGAAGAAGCCCAGGAAATGAAGAAGAGCATCGACGCCATGCAGCAGCTCACGCAGAACGCGGGAAAGATGAGCGAGGCAGCCGAGGAGGGAGAGAAGATCTATCAGGAACGTGTGGCAAAGGGAGATACGGTTACCATACCGTACAAGGAGCTTCAGAACTACCTGCCGGGCTCGGTGAGCGGCTACAAGTCCGAGAGCGGACGCGGCGGCTCGCAGCAGAGCATGCCCGGATTCTCCATGTCGGTTGCCGAGGAGACCTGGACCAGCGAGTCCAGCCCGGACGCCCGCATCAAGATGAGCATCACCGATCTGGGAGGCACCCAGGGGGCCTACGGCATGGCGGCACTTCCGCTGCTGATGGGCTTCAGTGCGGAGGATGACCACCAGCGGACCGAATCGCTGAAGATGGATATACCGGCCACCGCCGGAGTGCTCACGTTCAACAAGGACACCAAGGAAGCCAAGGTGGTGGTGGGAACGCGCTATCGCTATCTCATCAACCTGGAATCGAACGGCGCCAGCGACGACCAGACGAAGATGCTGGCCGACCTCGCCACCGAGATGGCGAAGAAGTTCGAGGGGAAGTGATCGGATTGACGATTTTCGATTGCAGCGTTGTGGTATGAACCAGGAAGGCCGGTCCCGATATTCGGAGCCGGCCTTCTTTAGTTCTTTTCCGTGAGATGATACTCGCGCCCTGGCTGCGCCCTGGCTACCGCACGCGGCTTGCCTCCACGGCGCTGACGAACAACTGCGTGATGACGCGCGGCCGGGTGATGGCCCCACCCACAATCGCCGCATACGCCCCGGCCTCGATAGCCTCGGCGGCATCGGCGGTGCTCCAGATGAAGCCTTCGGCCAGGATCGGCACGTTCACGGCGGTGGCGAGCTGATAGATCAGATCGAGGTTCGGCGAGGCCACCATCGACTGCTCGTAGGTCTCCTTGGTGCGCCCGCAGAGCACCGTGGAGAGGGCGTTGGCACCGGCATCCACCGCGCGTACCCCCTCATCCAGCGTGGAGATATCGGCCATCAGCGGCAGATCGGAGTGGCGCTTGCGCACCTCGCCGATAAAGCTGATCCCATCCAGCCCGTTCGGCCGGACCCGCAGCGTGCCATCGAGCGCCACCACATCGCAGCCCACGCGCGCCAGCTGGTCCACCGCGGCCATATCGGGGGTGACCAGCACCCAACCGTCGGGATAACTTTCGCGGGTACAGCCTATCAGGGGGAGCCGGGTAGTGGCCCGTATCTCCCTGATATTCTGAAGCCCCTCCGCCCGCACCGCCGACGCCCCTCCGGCCTCGGCGGCCTGGGCGAACAGCGCGCAATGCTGCGGCGTATGCAGCGGCTCGCTGGGATCGAGCTGGCAGCTTACGATCACCCCCTGCGGGATGAGATCCTCGAACCGCTTCATACGTTCTTCTCCGGCGCGCCCCAGTTCAGCTCCACGATATCCTCTCCGCCATCGAAGCGCACCACGCTCCCGTTGATCCACGAAGCGTACTCGCTTGCAAGCATCACGATGCCGCGCGCCACATCATCCGGCGTGGTAAGGCGCCCCAGCGGGTTGCGCTCCTCGGCATGCGCGATGATCTCCTGGTTGCCAGGGATCTTGCTGAGCGCCGGGGTCACCGTCACCCCCGCCTGAATCGCGTTGGCGGTGATGCCGAGCGGCCCCAGCTCGAAGGCCAGCTGGCGGCAGTAGCTCTCCAGAGCCGCCTTGGCGGCCGAGACCGCGCCGTACATCGGCAGCACCCGGTGCGAGCCGGAGCTGGTCATCGCCACCACGCGCCCTCCCTTGCGGAGCAGCCCGCGCCCCACCGCATCCTGCGTCCAGTAGACAAGGCTGTTCGCCATCACGTTCATCGTCATCTCCACCTGCGCCTGCGTCAGCGCATCCTTCGGGTCGGCTGCGATGAACGGCTTCAGCGATCCGAACGCGAGCGAATGCATCAGCAGCCGGATTGTGGCCCCCTCGCGCCCGGCGAAAAGCTCGGCAACGGCACTCAGCACCGAGGCGCGCTGCTCGGGATCGGCGGCGTTCACATTGAAGAAATGGGCCTCGGCTCCCAGTTCGCGGATCTGCTCCTGAACCTGCTGGCAGGCCGCAAGCGTGGCCCCCCTGTCGAGATGGACACCGATGATATTGATCCCATGCCGGGCGCATTCCAGCGCGGTTGCCGCGCCGAAACCGCTGGAGGCACCAAGGATCAGCGCAAACGTGTTCGTGGGAAAGGTGAGAGCGTGCAAGAGATATCGCGATTGTTATGGAAGTTGGATACGGCAGCCGGATGGCCGCCGGACGGCCGCGCCCCTGCAAGGAGAAATGCCGGGCCCCGGAGGATGCGGCCCCCAATATACTCAGGCCGAATCTTCATTCCTAGATGGGAGAGGCACTGCAATCTCTGAGGTATCCTTCGCCCGGCCATAGCCCATATCCTCCGGACTTCCCCCCATTGCCGGAGTATCTCGCGACCTTCCTTTCTGCTTCCGGCAGATTTATAAGGCTTTGCAGAGGGCATTGTATAGTAGACGCATTAGCTATACTTTTGTATTAATACAGCAGCATCTGCTGATGAGAAGCGCGGCCGGAAACGATAAATGAATCCCCATACAGTCCTGGAGCCAGCGATGAGTACGAGAACCACCCGGGGGAATATTTTCCGGGATCTGGGCAAGCCCGAAGAAGTGGCGGAGAATCTTGTCATCCGCTCGCAGTTGATGCATGAGCTTCAGAGAACGATCAAACACCGCGGGCTCACGCAGAAGCAGGCAGCCGGGATTCTGGAGGTGGAGCAATCGCGGCTCAGTAATCTGATGACCGGCAGGATAAGCCTCTTCAGCATCGATACCCTCGTTAATATGGCGGTGCGCATTGGCCTGCAGGTGACGATCACGGTTGCAGAACCCGCTACCGTACCCTCGGTGTGCAGCCAGCTGCCCCTGAATGAAACCGGCACCGCCGAGACAACAGTGCCGGCCAGGGCGCTCTCCGGCGCGGTGGTGAGGAAATCCTCCCGCACCCCGGAAAAACGGAGCATCAACGCACAGCACGGAGGATGAACGTCTGATTCTGTGACGGCCGGTCAGCTCATATGCAACCGGCTTTTCACCCATTTCGCCGATCCCCTCATCCCCGGTATATTGCCGGCTTCCCCTTCACCTGTGGCGCCTCCCCGGACGGGGCCGGCCGCCGGAGGTGCGATGCCCCTATCCCAACCGATGAAAGCTCTCTTCATTGATCGCGACGGAGTGATCAACAAGCGCCGCATGGCCGACTATGTGAAACGAACCGAGGAGTTCGAATTTCTCCCGGAGATCTTCGAGGTGCTCCCGCTGATCCATGCGGCCGGCTATCTTGCCATCGTCATCACCAACCAGCGCGGGATCGGCCGGGGGTTGATGAGCGAGGCCGATCTGGAGGAGATCCACCGTTCGATGCAGCACCAGCTGCACGAGCGCACCGGCCATGGCTTCGACGCCATCTACCACTGCCCGCACGATCATGCCGACTCCTGTGCCTGCCGCAAACCGCTCCCCGGCATGATACTCCAGGCGGCGAGCCGGTTCGATATCGATCTTGCAAGCTCCTGGATGATAGGGGATTCCGAATCCGATATCGACGCGGGGATCGCCGCCGGATGCCGCACGGTACGGATTCATCCGCCCGGAGGGAGCACCCGCGCCGATCTGACCGCCGAATCGCTGGCCGGAGCGTGGGAGCGGATCGCCGGATATGAACCGGCCCAGCCGGCGCGGTAGCGCATCGGCCGGAGCTATCGGCTTCTCTCCCCAATCGAAAATCCCAAATCGTCAATCCTCTGTTACGCAATAGGGGTTCGCGAATTCTCGCCGGCGGCAGTACCTTTGCAGCAACAGGTGGATATTATTCGATAGCAGACCATGGACCATCCCGCACCCACAAAGATTCAGCAGACATCGCCGGTAGAGCTGACATTCTCCTGGCAGGACGGCTCGCAGTGTACCCTCACGCTGAAATTCCTTCGCGACGAATGCCCGTGCGCCGGATGCAAGGGGGAGACGATTCTCGGCAAGGTATATATGCCGATGCAGCTTCCCACATTCACCCCCGGCATGTACGAGCTTCGCTCGATAAGCCCGGTGGGGAATTACGGCATCCAGATAACCTGGAAGGATGGGCATCATACCGGCATCTACCACTGGGAATATCTCCATCTGCTCTGCGCGGAAACGGCAAAGGGAGCCCAGCAGCAGAACTAGAACCGGCCTGCTCAAGCGGCCCCTCTCCGCTCCGGCAGCCGCCAGGATACCCCGCGTATCGTACTACCCGCACGCCCGCCAGCCGGCCGGCGATCCCCGCTCTGCGGCAGCCTTTCCGCTCACCAGTTACCGGATCACAGAACGGATGCGTATAGCAACCCTCTGCTTCTCGAAGACCGTCGGCGGACTGGAACTTGCCACGCTCCGCTGCGGGGCCGAGCTTCGCTCGCACGGGCATCATGCGGTGGCGGTGCTGCCGGATGCCCCCGAACTCGTTCGTTATGCCGAGAACCTTGGCATGACCGTAGACCGTATCACCCCTACCCTCCCCTACCTGGATCTTCCAGCAGCGCGCAAGCTGAGCGCCGTGCTGGCACGCGAGGAGATCGATCTGCTGCTCGTGGGGCGCACCCGCGACCTGAGCACCGCGATGCTCGCGGCCGGCCGTGATGTTGCCGTGGTGCTCTACCAGCAGGTGCACTCCGGAATCGACAAGCACGACTGGTTCCACAACAAGGTGTTCAAACGGCTCGATGGCTGCGTGACGACCACCCGGCGCGGGCGTGATGAGCTGGTGGAGCATACGGCACTGGCAACCGGAAAGATCGCCGTGGTGCCGCCGGGGGTGGACCCGGAACGCTTCCGGCCGGACCCCGAAGCGCGCACGCGTGCACGGCAGGCATACGGCATCCCCGCCGATGGCTTTGCCGTCGGCATCATCGGAGAATTCAGTCCGGTGAAGGGACAGCGGGAGTTTCTGGAGGGATTGCGGGCCGCAGCCGCCATGGACGCCGAACTCGGCGTGAACCTGTACGGGGTGCTGGCAGGGGAAGGGGCGGCAGGCCAGGAGGAGTACGGGGCAGAACTCAGAACTATCCGGGAGGGGCTTCCGTTCGCCGATCGCGTCCGGTTCCATCCCTCTGCCAGCGATCCCTGCCAGACGTTCGGTGCGCTGGATCTCTTCGTGCTCGCAGCCCATTCGGAGAGCTTCGGGATGACGCTCCAGGAGGCGCTGATGGCCGGCGTGCCGGCGATCGGCACCGAGAGCGGCGCGGTGCCGGAGATCATCACCCATGAAGAGACCGGCTTGCTCGTCCCTCCCGGGAATCCGCAGGCCATCGCCGAGGCGATCGTCAGATTGTACCGCGATCCCGACCTCCGCTGCCGGATGGCCGGGGCGGGACGCCGCTTCGCGATGGAGGCGTACGATCCCCGCCGGCAGTATCAGGCGTTCGAGGATCTTCTGAACACATCGCTCGCCCGCAGGAACAACCGGTAGAAGGCAGGCCGGAACCAGAGCAGTGGAATCAATCAGACCATCACCCCGTGCGCGCCGGAACGTACATGAGCCGGCTCGTTGTTGAACATGAAGACGCTTAACCGAGACTATCAGCAATGCAGGAGCAGAGGGTCATAAGCTACAAGAAGGTCATGCCCCCGGCAGGGGGACGGCCTACGATTCCGGTACCGCCCACGGCGCTCATCGGCAGGGAGCGCGAGCTTGCCTTCGCCCAGCAGATCCTCGCCGATCCACGCTCCAGACTCCTCACCCTCACCGGACCCGGCGGCGTCGGCAAAACCAGGCTCTCCCTGGAAATCGCTCACCATCTGGCCGACTCCTTCGCCGATGGCGTCGCCTTCGTTTCGCTGGCACCGGTCAACGATCCAACCCTCGTCGTCGCCTCCATCGCCGCCGCGCTCGGACTGCGCGAAGACTCTTCATCCTCCCTCATCGAACGGCTCAAGAACGCCCTGCGCGATCGTCACCGCTTGCTGGTGCTGGATAACTTCGAGCAGGTGATCGCCGCGGCACCGCTGGTGGTGGAGCTGCTGTCGGCCGCTCCGCAGGTGCGCGTGATCGTCAGCAGCCGTGCGCCGCTGCGCGTGCGCGGCGAGCGGGAGCTCCCCCTGGCGCCGCTTGGGCTGCCGGACGCGCGGCAGCCGCTCCATCTCGATGATCCGGCGGAGCCGCACGGCGCCATCGCCGATTCGATGTCGCTGTTCGTGCAGGCCGCTTCGGCGGTCGATCCGAACTTCGAGCTGAACGAGGAGAATGCGGCCACGATCGCCGAGATCTGCATCAAGCTGGACGGGCTGCCGCTCGCCATCGAGCTTGCCGCCGCGCGCGTACGGCTGCTCTCGGTAGGGAACATCCTCTCGCGGCTCGGCAACCGTCTGGGCCTGCTCACCGGCGGCGCGCGTGACCTGCCGGCACGCCAGCAGACCCTGCGCAATGCGATCGCATGGAGCTACGATCTCCTGGAGGAGAGCGAGCGCAAGGTCTTCCGCAGGCTGGCATCGTTCAGCGGAGGCTGCACGCTGGAAGCCGCCGAGGAGATCTGCCGGCTGGACGATGAGGTGGCGATCGATCTGTTCAATGTGCTGGGTTCCCTCCTGGAGAAGAGCATGCTCTACCGCACCGAGGACGAGCACGGGGAATACCGGTTCTCGATGCTCGGAACGGTGCTGGACTTCGCTGCCGAGATGCTGGAGTCCTCCGGCGAGGAGGCCCTGTTCCGGGGGCGGCACGCCGCATTCTTCCTCCGGTTCGCACAGCGCTCCACCAACGAACTGCTCCGGGGGGACCAGAAGCTCTGGCTGAGGATGCTGGAGGCCGATCACGATAATTTTCGCGCAGCGCTCCGCTGGCTTCTGGAGCAGCATGAGATGGAGACGGTGGCGGCGCTGGGGAGCTCCCTGGTCCGCTTCTGGCTGATCCACGGCTACCCGACAGAGGGGAGGGAATGGCTCGAGAAGATACTGGAGTCGGGAGGAGATCTTCAGGAGAGAACGAGGATAGAGCTGCTCAACCAGCTGGCGACGCTCGCCTGGAGCCAGGGAGATCTCGCGGTCGCCAGGGAGATTCTGGAACAGGGGCTGCAGTACGCCGAGGAGCTTGGAGACCGGCGGCAGATACAGATAGCGCTGAACCTGCTGGGCAACGTGGCGCACGAAGCGGGGGATCTGCACCGCTCCGCCGAGATGCACCGGCGCAGCCTGGAGCTGCGGCGCGAGGAGGGAAATCCGGAGCGTATCGCCACGGCGCTCATCAATCTCGCCAACACGAAGTTCTCGCTGGGAGATTTCGAGGAGGCCCGGGAGATGTACCAGGAATCGCTGGCGATCAATAGAAAGCAGGGGACCAATGAAGCGGTGATGCTCTGCACGATGAACATCGGCTATGTGGAGTATGCGCTGGGCAATTATGCGCGCGCGGAGGTTCTGCTACAGGAGGCGCACAAGCTGCTGGAGGAGTACCCGGACAAGCGCGGGCGCATCTCCCTGTATGTGGATCTCTCCCGGCTGAAATCCGAGACGGGACATTTCGAGGAATCGCTCGCCTATCTGCACGAGGTGCTGCCGATCGCCGAGGAGCTTCAGGATATCGGACGCATCGGCTTCGTCTACAGCAATCTCGCGCACGCTTATCTGGTACAGGGGGAGCCGCTGAAGGCGCTGGAATATTATCGCCAAAGCCTTATCCGCCACTATGAACGCGGCTATCATCATGAAGCCGCCGACTCCCTCTTCAATGTCGCCGTTGCCGCCCATGCTCTGGGATGGACCACCGAGCCGGTCCTGCTGGCAGCGGCGGCCGGCAAGCTTTCGCCGCTTCTGTACAAGGGACTGCCGAAGGCCGACAAGGGACGCATAGCGCGCACCGGCGAGAGCCTGGCGCTGAAGATCGGCCAGGAGGCATACCGGAAACTGGAAGAGCAGGGAACCGCGATGACGCTGACGCAGGCCGTGGAGATGGCGCAGAATCTCATCTCCTCCGCCCTGAACGGCATCGCCCCGGAAGCGGCATCGCTCCCGGAACCGGCACCCCGGGAGGAAGCGGCCGCGCCGTCGAAACCGGGAACGCTCCCCCCTCCCCCCTATCCCGCCGATCTTACGCTCCGCGAGGCGGAGGTGCTCAATCTCGTGGCACAGGGTCTCACCGATGCCGAGGTGGGAGAGAAGCTCTTTATCAGCACCCGCACGGTGAACGCTCATCTCCGCTCGGTCTACAGCAAACTTGGCATCACCTCCCGTGGCGCGGCCACCGAGTTCGCCCAGGCCAATGGGCTGGCCTGATCGTCCTCTCTCCCTCACCCCGTCGCTCGCGCGATTACATTTGCTTGCTGAAACATCGGCCTCCGCAACCGTCTCGTGATGTAACATATGGGCGGCCTCCGCTGTCATGGGATAGACCTCTACCTGGAGGTGCCATCGCTAGGGGGCTCATCCATGCGGGGATATCGCCCCCCTACCTAACGCGAGCTGTCGAGGGAACAACTCATGCAGGAACAGAACGTACAGACTGCGGCCGGATCGGCACGGGAAGAACAGCATATGACGCCAGCACGGAACAGAGCCCGCGAGGGCTCCAACCTTCCGGTGCCCCCCACGGCGCTCATCGGCAGAGAGCGCGAGCTTGCTCTGGCCCAGCAGATCCTCGCCGATCCACGCTCCAGACTCCTCACCCTCACCGGACCCGGCGGCGTCGGCAAAACCAGGCTCTCCCTGGAAATCGCTCACCACCTAGCCGACTCCTTCGATGATGGCGTCGCCTTCGTCTCCCTCGCACCGGTCAACGATCCAACCCTCGTCGTCGCCTCCATCGCCGCCGCGCTCGGACTGCGCGAAGACTCTTCATCCTCCCTCATCGAACGGCTCAAGAATGCCCTGCGCGATCGCCACCGCTTGCTCGTGCTCGATAACTTCGAGCAGGTGATCGCCGCTGCACCGCTGGTGGTGGAGCTGCTCTCGGCGGCACCGCAGGTGCGGGTGATCGTCAGCAGCCGTGCGCCGCTGCGCGTGCGCGGCGAGCGCGAACTCCCCCTGGCACCGCTCGGACTGCCCGGCTCGCAGCAGGACGGAGCCATCCCCGAAGCCGTCTCGCTGTTCGTGCAGGCCGCATCGGCGGTCGATCCGGGGTTCCGGCTGAGCCAGGAGAATCAGGCCACGATCGCCGAGATCTGCATCAGGCTGGACGGACTGCCGCTTGCCATCGAGCTTGCCGCAGCGCGCGTGCGCCTGCTGCCGCCGGCAAAGCTCCTGGCACGCCTGGAACACAGGCTCAGCTTTCTGACCGGCGGCGCGCGCGATCTGCCGGCACGACAGCAGACCCTGCGCGATGCGATCGCATGGAGCCATGATCTTCTCGAACCCAGCGAGCGAAGGGTCTTCCGCAGGCTGGCGGCGTTCACCGGAGGCTGCACCCTGGAGGCGGCAGAGCAGGTGTGTCATGCCGAGGGGGAAGCCGAGGTGGAGATGCTGGAGGTGATCGGGTCGCTGGTGGAGAAGAGCATGCTGGTTCGCCAGGTGGACCACCAGGGGGAATCGCGCGTGGGGATGCTGGAGACCATACGGGAGTTTGCACTGCAGATGCTCGCCGCCAGCGGCGAGGAGGAGATAGTCCGCGCACGCCATGCGGCGTTCTTTGCGGCCCTTGCCGCAGAGGGGAGCGAGAAACTTTCGGGGCATGAGCAGAAGCGATGGCTCGAACTACTGGAACGGGATCACGACAACATCCGCGCAGGCATCCGCTGGCGGCTGGATCATGCCGACCCGCATGGCGCGCTGGCGATGGCCGGGGCCACCAGCAAATTCTGGCAGGTGCGCAGCTATCTCACGGAGGGAACGCGCTGGCTGGAACTGGCACTGGAGGCCGCCCCCGATGCGCCGATGAACCTTCGCGCCAGCAGCTTGAACCAGCTCGGCAATCTCCTGAGCGACCTCGGTGAACTTGGCAGATCCCGGGAGATACTGGAGCAGAGCCTCCATCTCTACACGCAGCTCGGCGACCGCCGCAGCATGGCGATGGTCAACAACAACCTCGGCAGCATCGCGCTGGACCACGGGGAGATAGCCCGCGCCCGCGAGCTCTACGAGCAGAGCCTCGCCATACGGCGGCAGACCAACGACCGCGAAGGGATCGCCGTGGTGCTGAACAACCTCGGCATCATCCTCCACTTCGAAGGGGATTTCGAGCGGGCCCGCGAGTTCTATGATGAGAGCCTCCAGATAGCACGGGAGCTGGGGAACCGCCGGGGCGAACTCTTCTCCCTGGTCAACATCGGCATCTTCCACTACACGCTGAAGGAATACCAGCGGGCGCGAACGCTCTTCCAGGATGCTCTTGCGCTCGGACACGAACTGGGGGACCGGCGTGCCATCGCCACAAGCCTTACGCATCTCGGCAAGGTGGCGCTCGATCTGCGCGAAGTGGATGAGGCGCTCCGGCTGCATCACGAGGGACTGAAGATCCATCGGGAGCTGGGGGACAAGAACGGCATCTCCCTGGCGCTGCTGAACCTCGGCTACGCCGCGCAGGTCCGGCACTCCCCGCTGGAAGCCTACGACTATTTTCGCGAGAGCATGCTGCTCGGCCTGGAGATGGGGGATCAGATAGGAATGGGAACGGCCCTGGAATCGATAGCCACGCTGATTGCGCCGGCCGGGGAAGCGGTGATGGCGGTGGAGATGAAAGGGACCGCCGATATGATCCGCGAGAACACCGGTGCCGGGTTGGCAAAGGATCAGGATAACGAGTACGATATGGCGCTGGGAGAGATCTGCTCCCGGCTCGATCCGGAGGTCAGAGAGGGAGCCTGGGAACGCGGCAGAGCCATGCCGCTCCAGGAGGCGGTGGCCCGCGCGGCCGGATTGGATCGCGCGCTCTTTGAAGATCTGAACCTCGCCGCCACGCCGGCA
>JBMDXA010000138.1:0-30239 GCA_048594725.1 Candidatus Kapaibacteriota bacterium | reverse complement strand
CGGTGGGGCCGCTGTCGGTCACCCTGAACGACGAGGGATCCGCCACACTGTGGCGGTTTCCAATTATACCCTTTCCCTCCTCTTTACCTCCTTCTATCCCATCCCCAAATCTTGCTTCCCCCACAAAGGGTCAATTTACCTTTCAACAAACCAACCTAATAAATATCAACCTTTTAACAAACTTTCACTAGCTTTTCTTTATCCTTTTAGGGATATTTGTATCAGTCCTTCGATATTCTATGGAGATTCAAAGAGGACAAAAACACCATAACGATTCACCGATCACCACTATCAGGAGGAACCACCATGGCACACAAGATCCTCGGCAACCGCTTTGCATCACGTACCGCTCCAGCATGGCATGGACTGGGCGTAACATTCCACGAATCCATCGACGCAAGCTCCGCCGCACGACTCGCCGGACTCGATTTCCCTATCGAGAAATGCCCTATGACGGTAGAGTATGATGGCGAATCCCTCGTCGTCCCGCATACCTATGCGGTAATACGCGGCAATCTCCCAACCCGCCCCGACGACGACGGCGAGCTACGCAACCCCCTGGTACTCGGCACCTGTTCCGAGGAGTTCGAGGTATTGGATAACATGGAGATCGCGCGGATGATCGATCCGCTCACCGAGCGCTACCCGGTGGAGACATGTGGCGCGCTCGGGCATGGCGAGCAAACATTCTTCTCGCTTCTAGCTCCGGAGAGTTCCGAGGTCAACGGCGAGACGATCAGGAATTACTTCACGCTGGTGGATTCGAAGATACCGGGAGCACGTACGAAGGTATTCTACAGCCCCGTACGGGTCGTCTGCTGGAACACCTTGTGCCGAGGACTGCGCGAGGCTACGATCTCCTTCGATGTCCGCCATACGCGCGGAGCCAGGGAGGAATTCCAATTCTATGCGGGGTTGATGATCCAGATGGCAGAGGAACAGGAACGCACGCTCCGGCTCTTTCGCCGGATGGCGGCCAGCCCCCTCGATGGCCATCACCAAGTCCGCGCGGTCGATGAGATATTTCCCTTGCCGCAACGCCCGCAGCGCGTACGTCTGATGGAACAACACGATCTCGCGGTACTGGCCGCACAGAACATCCCCGGCGCTGAACGCCAGTACGAGCGTGCCCAGCGCGCTCATGAGGCATGGGAACAATCCTGCATACGAGTACAGGAATATCGCGATACCGCCCGCGAATTGATCCGGAAGTTCAACGACGAGCATAGCAACTCTGCCGATACCGTCTGGTGTATCTATAACGCCTGCACGGAGGTCTCGGACTGGAGAGAAGGACGCGGTAATGTGATGGCATCGGTGCTCTTCGGCGAACGAGCAGCGGAGAAGGCACGAGCGTGGGATTTCTGCACGGCGCTGCTGAACTGATCGAATGGGAGTCTCCCCCGACTCCCATCTTTTCCGGAGCTACCGGCTCTCGGAATAATACCGTCGATACCGCTCGTTCCAAACATAACCACGGCCAAGGATCTCTGCTTCGAGCTGATCCAGCCAGGCGAGCGCCATGTTGCGCGGCTTCACCCGCCCGGTGCACCAATCGGAGACGGTCGCTTGTTTGCATAGGAGCCGATCGGCGATCTCTTCCTGCGTCGCCCCCATAGCATCCAGCAACGCCGTGATGCGCTCCGGCGTCCACCGCGCCGTCAACTCTGCGACACGCTCTCGCCGGCTTTTCTTCCGGTCAAACCGTGAGTCTTCGTATGGGATCTTCGGTTCGGTCATACGGGTAATCTACGCTTCCCCCGGCCTCCCTCGCAATGGGAGATATCAACCACGACACCACAAGCACCATAACGACTCTACATGGAGGAATTATCATGGCAATCATCGCACGCGACACACCACCAGCGCCGTTCATCCCCGCCCCCGCCGGTATCCACTCAGCACGACTGGCCGAGATCGTCGATCTCGGGATAGTGCGCAAGGAGCAATTCGGCGTTATCCGGGAGGCACACCGCGTTCGGCTCATCTTCCAGCTCGATGCGCTGATGGAGGATGGACGAGCGTTCATCACGAGCGCATTTTTCAACGTCACGCTCAACGAGAAATCCCGGCTCCGCCCCTTCCTCGAATCATGGCTCAACCGCACATTCACCACCGAGGAAGCGACCGAGGGTTTCGACCTGGAGACGCTCGTCGGCCGCACTGCTCTGGTGCAGCTCGTCCATCGCGAACGCAACGGCAATATCTACGCAGAGATCGGAAGCATCATGGCATTGCCACCGGGACAGGAGGCAACATTCCCGGACTATGTGACGGCTGATGGAGTAATAAAGCTCGCCGGCACCGAGCCGACACAACCGCATCGGACCATAGAGGTACAGACTGGAGCGGATGACAGGATTCATCCGGTGACGGCCGAGACGCCGGATGAAGCACCGGGGGAAACCCCAACCGATCGCCCCCGGCTTCTCGCTCTCGTACAGCGGCTTGGCGCGCAGATCCACGCAGCAGCATGGCCGGAAGCACGAAAGCTGATCCTGACAACGCTGGAGTTTCCCGCGACGTTGAACAAGCTCGACGCCGAGCAGCTCCGCATCGTTCTGGCCTATCTGCAGGCGGAGATCGAAGAAAGCGAGGAGCGGCAAGCGATGGCAGCATAGCCCGCACGGCGACAGTAGATGCAAACGAACCCACCCACGAACAAAACAGGCATTATGATGAACACCGTGATCTATAGCTCGGCCTATACGGCGCCGAGATGCCATGAGCCAGAGGGGAACTTCCTCAAGAATCACCATCCTCTCTTTGTCGGAGCCGATGTGGTCCACGACCTCGACGCTCTCTTCCCAGAACTCTACTGCGCCGCCGAGACGGCGATAACATACTTCGTCGATGAAGGAGGAAGCGAACCACCGCTCATCGCCGCCGCGCTCAAGACCACCCGGGACCGGCTCCATCGGATACTGGTAGGAGCTGGATTGCTCGATGCAGCGAGCACACTCTCGCGATGTGGGGATCCGAGCCCATGATCGGGATGCGTCCCCTCCGGTCCCCAGCATCACCATACAACAGGAGGAACACCTTATGAGACGGCCAAAGATCCCCTCGTTTAAGTACGCTCCGCTACGCGGCATCTACGCGGAGATCGCGCGGGAACTGCATACCACACGCCAATCAGTCAAGCAGCAGGCGCACAAGGGCCATGCTCGTATCCTGGCGCTGATCGCCGAGAAGATCGCACAGCGCAAGCAGCAACAGACATGAAAGCGCCATAGTCACGAAGAAGCCCGGTTCATCCAGATGAGCCGGGCTTTTACGATAAGGGAGGTGGAACAGCCAAACGGATAGCCCCGGCTCCTCGGCGCCCCCCGCATCCCTCCCGCTCGCCGGCCCCGCCCCTGCGGGGCGGCCGGCTCCACACACCGCACGGCGGGGGGCTCTCGGCGCCGGCGTGAGGACGCGCGCCGCGGTTCCTGCAAACTAGCACTCGCTGCGGGGCCGCGCACCGTAGCGCTACCACCCACTCGCACCGGCTGCGCAACGGCCCTTTACGGCCACCGCTGCCCCAACCGCGCGGCGTCCTCGCTCGCGCTGGCCGCTCCCGCGTTCCTCGCGCGCGGGCGGGGCGGGTGCCTCGCTTCCTGCGTGCGGCCGCGCCGGCCGGCTGCCGGTCCACCACATCTCGGGGGCTGTCATGGTCGCTTGCATCCTGTACACCCGCATCTATCCCGGTGCTCTCCGGGTCTACTCCGTTCGTCTTTCTCCCGGTCCGGTTCGTTCGCTGCTGGCGGGCCGGTGCCGGTCGGTCTGCCGCCGCCGCTGCCGGGCCATCCGTACGTTCTGTGTCGCATTCGTGCATCCTCGTCCCGTCGCCGCCTTCGGTGGCTCCGCCTGGGGCGTCCTCTGGGCGGTCTGGTATCCATCGGTCCTCCTCCGGTTGCGCTCGTAGCCCGCTTCCCTGCTGGGCGTCCCCCGCGCCCGGCGGGACAACACCCACGATAGGGAAACTATCCAATACGTATATTAGATGACTGAAACCCTCGACAATGTCGTGTGAGGATATACTCCGACGTTTTGCAGACGAGCGATCAGCGCATCACTTCCGTGCTCCAGAGCATACTCCATCTCCTCTCTAGTGATCCCGATACACCGCAGAATCGAATATCCCTCGCCACCAATCTCCGAGACAAGCGCTTCTTCGAAGATGATTCCTTGAAGAGAATCATTTTCCTCCACCCAGGCACCGATATCGAGCGTATGTCCATCGCCGAAAGCAACCTCCAACGACATACGCCCTATTTCCGAAAGGATCGACCGGCCCCATCGTTCATCATCGCAAGTAATCAGAAGTTCATATCGTCCATGCTCTCCAGGCTTTTGTTCAGCACACACTGCCAACTCGCAGGAAACATAGGTGGTGTATTCACTTTCATTCAAAGCACCAATGGTACAGAAGTTCAACGGCCCTCCCATGTCGAATCCGACCATCGAGACGATCGTGTGAGTATCGATCCTCCCGATCTGCTGTTCGAGAGAAGCGAAAAACTGTTCATAGAACTCTCGATGATGTTCCACATCTATTTCGACGTTCTCTGTAGACATAACAAATCCTCGTATAGAACTAATCAAAGGAGGATAGGGCCATAACCCTATCCTCCCAATCATCAGACTTCGATAAACTTCAATCCGGTGATCTTTTCACTCTCGAAAGCCTCTTTAAGACGTTCCGACACGATCACTACTACCTGCCATCCCCATGGACGGAAGATGTCATGGCCGACGGCCTTAGTAGGATCGATCTTAAGGTCACTGACACCACGATATTGACCGATTTTATCAGGACGTTCATCCTCTTCAGTCCACTTGGTAAACGAGGAACGATCTTCGTCCAGGCAGGGAAGAATATTCAGTATGTTGACTACCCAATATTCATCCGTAGCACCGGCCACCTCAGCATCCAAGAGTTGCACATCATCTGCGGCGATGGCCATAAGCACATCACGCGCATGCTGGTTGGCAACCATCAACTCGAACGCACCGAAGGTATAATCAGTGCGTACGCCATCGTACCGCATTACGATCTTCAATGGTTCAGCCATATCCACTCTACGACCGAATGCAAAGTCATCCCCTCTTATCGAATCACCATTTGCACCCTCCGCTATAGAGAGGCGCCATGGTCTTTCGATAGAATCATCGAACCACATGTGATAGTATTTCATATGCCTATCATTAGCCTGCTTTTGTTTCATCGAGTTCGAGTTATCATGAGGTTTAGAGGTGATCCAATCGTCACACACTCAGTACGAAGTTTCGCTAATTCCGCTCTGAATGCATTTTTGTAGGCATCACCACTAAGCCCAAGGGTCGCCGTGCTCAGGCGCAGATAGACATATTGGTTCGCCTGTGGATGAGGTCCTCTATGATTCAGCACATAGATTTTGTTCAGCTCATCATCCATGTCTATTCCGGCCTTCTCGAACATCTCTTCGAATATAGGTGTATACGGTCCACCTCCAGCTTTCGACTTAGGATTCTTGTTGGTCGCAACATGATGAACACTTCCCTCCTTCGACTTCCCCTTCTTATCCTTAGTCTGTCCTTCATCCTTACCATCAGTCCCAGACTTCTTCCCCCCTTGTTTCTTCGCCGAAGATGTAGCTCCATCCCGAGCACTCATCGTCGTACCACCACTGGCTCGTGGCCGGAGCATGAGCGGAACTGGATTCGGATCATGTGTCGCATCCTTCTCCGCTTCCTTGTACTTTGCAGTCGCTGGTTCATCATCACTGAAGAGCCCTCTTACCCACTCTATAGCTGTTGTTATCGCGGCACTTAGGGCAAGCCCACCCGCCACACCACTGATACTAGGACCAGCTACAGGAGAATCCCAAACTCCCACTTTTCCAAGACCACCACCAGCGCCACCACCATTGTCCGTCTCATCGACTGTCTCCGTCATCGTTGCAACCGGCCCCCCGGTCAACCCCGTCGGATCGGTGAACTTCAACGGATTGTTGTTACCATAGATGTACGGACTGTGTGAAGGAGTACCTTCATACAAAGGATCCACTGCACCGAACCTTCCTTCATCACCAGCATATTGGCGCACGCCGAGGTTGAACTCACCGCTCTCGCGATCCTGCTCCTTGTCGGTGTAGGTTCTGCGCGAGACTCCCGCCACCGGAGCATTCAGCAATGTACCCCACGGATCGTAATCGTACGCAACGATCGCCGTGGAATCCACCGTCGCACGGAGCGATCCGAGATGATCCGATATCCGGAATTGCTTCCGGCCGTTCGGACGGGTCACCATCCGCGAGAGATCCTCCTGCGTGCCATTGTAGTCGAGCGCATGCGTCAGGTATTCCACCGGATACATGTACACCCGCTGCCCGGTGTCGTTACAGAACGATTTGGAAGTCTGCTGGCCGTGATACACGGCGAGCTGCGTCCGCCCTCCGAGAAGATAATATACCCAGGGGAGCGTTCCATCCGGATCGGGTACGGCATCCTGCCCACGTCTGTAGTAGAGACGCTTCTGGTCGCGCTCCCCCATTGGGTTGTAGCGGTATCGCCAGTCCTCCTCCATCGTCGGGGTAGCCTCCGGTTCCGGAGGAGTGAACTTCACGAACCGCCGCATCAGCTCCCGGTGGCTATAGCCATATTGCTCGGCGACCTTGTCATAGAGATTGCCTCCGATGACGTCGTACGTGCGCCGTTCGGTCACCGAGCCGTTTGCGTTGTAGTTGTAGAACGTGCTCATCCCGCCGGAACCGGCGTAGGTCTGTGCCCGCTCCGCGATCCCGTTACCCCACGGCACGTAGACATAATCATCATCCGAAACCAAGCCGTTGCTGCTGGCCTGGAGACGGTTGCCGATCTGGTCGTACACGTAGCCGACGGTATCTGCTCCCTGCTTCCAGCCGATCAGGCGATCGACATCGTCGAAGGAATATTCCTGCTGCCGCACTGGACCGGTCGCATGCTGCCACTCCTGGGATTTCAGGTTGCCACTCTCATCGTAGGAAAGATTCTGCCGGAAGATAAGACGATCGGCACTGGAGTCCGGACGCGGCTGCACTGCGATCAGCGTATCGAGCCACCGGCGTTTGTTGAATCCATGTGCGATCACCACGTTCGCCGGCGGATACGCGATCGAATCCACCAATCCGAGACGAGTATAGTTATAGATGATATCCGCTGAGTCGGGACGATCCTGAGGGAATGGATACCGATGCCCGAAGAACGAGTATAAGCCGTTGCCGGCCCCGCTCAGGCTCGTCCAGACCGAATCGATCCGGCCGTTATGATCGTAGCCATAGAACGTCGTGAACTGACGCAGTACGTCGGCACTGGTCACGCGCGTCACATCGTTTCTGGAGTTGTAGTTGTAGTAGACCGCATCGAACCCCAGATTCTCCGTATAGCGGAGTATCGCCTCTACACGGCCACGCTCATCGTAGCTGGTGACCACATAGTTGTACGGCTCCCCGCTCCGCTCGCGATACGCGACTGCGGCGGCCTGCCCCTTCAGGTTACGAACACTCCCCTTCGGCGCCAGAACGCCCCAGGAATATTCATCCGGGAATCCCCCCCAGACCGAGCCGACACTCGGAGGAAGCCCATCGTAGGCCACCGCCATCCGGCCGAACTCAGGATAACGGGCCATATGCTCGAAATCATCCTCCTTGGCCATCGGAGTGGGCTCGGAAACGTAGAACGGCGCGGGGCGGACGATCTTGGGGTTGGAAGGAGCTTCCGTCTCTCCCAGCGATGTATCAGCCGTCAGGAACGCACAGCCTCTGATCCCAAAATCATACTGCACGCGCGGCACCGGCCGGTGAGGAGGCAGCCACAGCGTGCGATTGGCCGTCAGGATCGAATTAGCGGCTCCATCATGGAGATCGTTCGGATCGAGGGTCAGAGAGTATCGAGTGTCTCCTTCCCCTTGCATCGTACGCACTGATCCCTTCTTCTGCGTTTTCCCAGCCGGATTCACATCATCACGACGCAATGAATTGTCGAAGCAGTCGAGGCAGAGATCATCATCGTCTTCATTATGCGTAGACCAGATGGTCGCCTCGCCAACCACCGTCAGCCGACCCAGATCGTCGTACTGGTTGAACGTCATTCGATTGTCGTCGGCCTGCTTCTGATTCTGGCTGAATCGGAGATTGCCGAGATAGTCGTACCCATAAGTAGTCCTGCCGATGTCTGGCTGCGTCATCGATTCACGTCGGCCGAGCCAGCCGTACGTATAGCTGGTGACATCTCCCTTCGGATTGGTCACTTTCATCAGCCGGCCATGGATGTCGTAGTCGTAACGGACCTCCAGGGCCATCCCGCTCGGATCATTCACCGTGCGCCGAAGCAGCCCGAACGCATCGCTGTAGCGCTCCTGTACCATCCCTCTCTCATCGGTCGCCGTCACCTTCGAGCAGAAGCCGAAGAAATCCTGCCCCGTGAGGAAGAAATCTCCCGGAGTCCCATAATCGTATTCGAATTTCGTGCGGGTGCTGTCCGTGTTGATCGTCTCCGACGGCAGACCGGTCGAGTTATAGTGCGTGATGACCGAGTCCCCTACCGGATCGATCGTCCGTGTACGAGCACCGAGGCCGGTATAGGCGTACTCCATCACATCGGTACGTGCTGCGCCATCCTCGATGGTACGCAGTTCCGAGCGGAGCAAACGGTCGTCGACGCCGAAACGATGCTTGGTTTCGGTCCGACGGATCGTCCCACCGAACGGACCGCCTAGTGAAAAACGGTTCTCGGTGTGATTGATGTCGTCCACCTTCACCCGTTCGGTGCTGGTGAGCGCCTGGTCGTCGTGCTCGAAGGCGATGGTGTAGTCGGATTTATCCCACACCTTGTCGAACTCTCCAACCACATGCAGCTTCGGACGCAGATCCTCCACGTTGGTACCGCTCACGAACGCCACCGTGGCCCCGGCGGTCTTCACCCGCAGGGCGAAATGGATCGCCCCTCCGTAGGGGATCGCACGAAGCTCGTCGGCGACCGAGGCGAGATTCACCTTCAGGGTGTACCCACCGGCGACCGGTGTGAGCGAAGATCCGTCGCCGGAAAGAAGACCACGTCCGGTCCCCCGGCCATCCTTGGCACGCCCGGTTCCATTCGGCGGATCTTCCACCGAACAGTTGAAGATGAACGTTCGAGTGAAGATGCTGTCGATCGCCACCTCCAGATGGACACACTCCCCCTGCACCGAGGAGACCATCATCTCCAGATAGAGACTGTCGAGCGAGGTCACGCTCTTCAGCGGGCTCGCCGAATCCACCGGGTAGTGCAGCTTCGCATGAATCCGCCTGAACCCTTCATGCTCGTTGAACGGAAGATTCTGATTGCAGGTCGCCAGCATTTCGCGGAACGATCCCCCCTTCCCCGCACGTGCAATCTCCTCACTCTCGCAGGGACAATCAGGCACTTGCGTGACCGGCATCGAAGCGTAGAGGGTATCCCAGGAAACCGTCTCGCGCACGGTTCCCGGCCAGGTATAGCTCGTGACGATTCCGGTGTTGACGTCCTTCTCGCAATGCAAGGTATCCTCACGGCGATGGTAGTAGGTCTCACCGTAGAGATCCCCGGTCTCGTGCCCCGCATAGCTGAACGTATCGAGCACACCCGTGCGCGGGAAGTCAGCCGGAGCCCATCCCATCACCAGACGGCCATTCTTGTCGTACTCGTACTTGGAGTACCAGCCGTTCGCATCACTCGTCCCGGAAGCAAGACCGAAATACGTCCGCTCGGTGTAGCTGGTGAGCGTATCGTGCACCAACCCCGTATCGCTGTAGCGACGTACGACGTTTCGCGTCACCAGCGGAGCACCGTACCACAGAGGGAAGGCACTGAACTTCACGCTCGCGGATCGTACCGAGTCGTCGTTGGAGAGCGTCATCGTCTGCGGTGGTGCCGGACAATACTGGGTGCCGTTGACCGGAGGAAGACAGAAATCGTAGCCGAAGAACATCTCCGCGCCGAACATCCCCTGCTGATAGGTCAGCAGATTGGTGCCCCACCCCTCGGTATAGCCATACGTCCTTCCCGGAAGGGTGTAGCCACCCCGCCCCATGATCGAATCCGACAACAGATTGCCTCGCAGCTCCCGCAACCCTCCTCGCGTCACATCGGTACGATAGACGTTTTTCACCCCGGCGACGATCCCATCTGTATCGCTCCTCCAGGATTGGGTCGTCAGGTGATAGACTGGAGGAGCGGTCACCCGATCGGTGATCGTATCGTTCTCGAACACCGCTACCGGAGCGCTGTACATTACCTCTTCCCATCGCCTGCCGGCGAGCAACGGATCGTTGTCGCGCCGCATGGTGAGATAGTTCTCCAGGCTCGCCAGCTTGTTCCAGCGGGTCTCCGTCCAGGTGACCGTGGTATCGATCGCCGGCAGATGCAGATAGCGGGCCGTATCCACGAACATCGTCACGCTCGGACTGTCCGGACGTACCGTGCGGGTCACCTGCTGCATGATCTCCATGCCGTAGCGTCCGGCACGATTCAAATCACCGCCATAGAACCGTACGGTATCGATCAGGTAGCTGTAATGCTGTTTGAAAGTCGTGATGCCATTGGTGGTGGTCACGCTCGATACCGGCAGGATCACATAAGGGCTGTTGCAGCCAGAACCGGCCAGCCCCGAACCCTGCGCATACTGCGTGGTGGTGACCGTCGTCAGATCGCCCACAACCGTCGTGGTGGTGTTCAGCATCGTATGCCGCGGCGCGTACAGATACGGGGCCAGGTTCGTGAGCCCGGTGGAACTGTATTGATACGTCGTGGTCTTCTGCTGCCCGGAAAGCCGATCGTAGGTATACTGGGTGCCGATGTTGTTGCTGAAATCCACCGCATATTTATCGGTGGAAAGCAAGCCTCCATAGGTATCATACTTGCTCACCGAGTCGGCCACGTTGTTCACCGTCGGCTGAAAGTATGATTGCCCCATGTTCGACGGCGTGATCGGATAGGGGCTGGCAGGCTGATAGCGAACCGAGTACCGCACGTCTGGCTCACGCACCGTCTTCAGCCGATAGCCCTTGAAGGTGAGCTGCTGCCCGCTCGACTGGTTCGCACGCGGGAAATTGAAGTCTTCGTAGACCTTCGTCGTCGGCTCGTACTCGAAGGAAGTAACCCGGTTTTCCGGATCGATGATCTGCGTCACATATCCCACGAAACTCTTGTAGAGCTGCGGATTGGTCTCGTCGTACTCCGCCAGTTGCAGAGCAGGAGTCGTCATGCTACCGTTGTTGGCGAACGGGAACGTCTCCCCCGCGACTGCGTTGCCGTTGCGCAGGACCGTATCGAACTTCACCTTGTAGGTGCGGCCCAGGGCTTCGATCAGCATGGAGTTGTAGCCGAAGCTGATCTCGTGGCCCGTAAACGATGTAATGAGCGCGCGGCCGCGGGTCTCATCCATACGGTTCTCAAACAACGGATTGCCGAAGATCGGGTAATGTCGGGTGCGATAGAAATCGACCAGTTTGCCGCTGTTACTCCGGATCTCTTCCAGATAGAAGATCGTCGGGCCACCCCACATACCCCCGCTCCGTCCCTCGGCATCCTTGTAGGCTTTCAGGCCGTAAGGGATCACCCACTCTCGGAACACATACTCCAGCCCATCTCCCGGGAAATACCGGAGCTTGCGAGGCACGAGCGCCGCGCGCTGTCCGGAGGGAGCAAGCGCGCCGACTGCATCCCGGATATTCGAGGGCCAGTAGGTGGAGTCGTACTCGACGATGCCGTAGCTGCGCGTGTTCGCCTGATTGAGGATGTAATAGCCCGTGTAGAGCTCCGGGCGCGTATCGGGATCGGCATCGCCGATCTGCCGCTGATGCGCGTTATAGAGCTCCAGAGTGCTTCCATCGGAACGCAGCAGGCGGATCACATCCACATATCCCGCCTGGTTGGCGCCGACCGGATCGAAATCGGTCATCCGGTTGCAGAAATCATAGCCGTCGATGACGAAGTTCATGTGCGAGTCGTCGAAATCGTCGTTCAGCACCCCGAAGACCGGAGAGGCGCTGTCGGCATGAAAATGCGACGCCGTGGCGATCACATTGAGGGCAAAGCCGTTGACACCTAGGATCCACGCCGGGCGGTTCTGGTGAAACCGGGACCAGCCACTGTAGGTGGTGCCGTTCAGGTCGTGCGCCAGATTATAATCCTTAAACGCGGTGAACCCGACCGAACCGCAATAATTCAGTGTCACGTCGATCGGATACCCTCCTTCCAGATGACTGGAGATCGGATAAGTATAGGATACGATCCCATTCGATGGGGAGACCATCAGGGTGCCGTCTACCGAGAGGGCCTTACTCCCTTCATAGCCTCGTTCATCATATTGGTCTGCCGCCCCCTTCAGGTCGCGGACCTGTTCGGAATATTGAGCCAGGATCTCGCCATGGACAGCCAGAATAAGGCAGGCAGCCGCGACGAAGTACGTCCATAATTTTTTCAGTGATCTTCGATGCATGTGGTGCTCCGAAAAAGAACATAAATGGTTCATGATATCATTCATAGCGAGCTATCGTGTGATGATGATCGGATGCGTCGTCCCCTGGCTCTCCCCCTGATGGGTGAGGCGCACGACGTAGTAGCCGCTGGGGAGAGCGCTCACGTCGAGCGTCTGGAAGAGATTTGCCCCAGGCTCCACTCGTGTCTCCGCACGCAGATGGACCCAGCCGTTCAGGCCGAGCACTTCCACGGTATACGTCCCCGGTACTATCTCCGAGGCGCTCAGAAGAGCGCTCGACGCAGCGGGATTCGGGTAGATCCGTATCACTCCCTCACCTTTCGTCGGAATAGATGCGAGCGGCGCGGGCGCCGGTGCGGCTGGAACGCCGGGGGGATCGAGCTTCGGCGGATTCAGAATCCAGCTGGTCTGCCCCGAAAGGTCGCGTGTGGCGGGTTCCACCATGTCCGCGCCCTCTCGCAGCTCCATGGCGAAGAACGGCTCGATCTGGAAGCCCTCCATTCGGCCGAGGTTCACGTCGTTCAGCGTATCGAGCCCGTGCTGGCCGAAGATGACCATCGGGTGCCGCACACGGCGCCATCTTCCCTTTCCGTCCTCCTCCTCGCCGCGCATGTGGATCACCAGATCGACCAGTGTATCGGCATTCAGGTGCTCGAATGCTACCGAGGCCGAGGCGTTCCGCCAGCCAGCAGGGTAAGTGATCGGCGTCTGTCGTTTCTTCTTTCCTTTGGGGATATGGCCCAGGCAGAATGAAGTGCTGTCGGATTTTTCGTTCCGATCTCCGGGACGCGGAGCGCCCCAGCGGATGAACCGCGGGACGTAGATGGATTCATCGTTCAGAATGCCAATCACCGAGTCGGCATAACAATCGAAATTCAGGTGAGCTACGCCGAGGAGGATCTCCCGTCGTTTGGTGATATCGTCCCCCTGCACCGATTGTGCATGGGATTCGGGCAGTGCACTCGTGAGAGCAGCGCCGAGGATCAGGAAGGGCACCAGAGAGCGGCAGAAATACAGCCGCTTCATTCTCTGCATACGCCTCCCATACGAGCCTATTCGATGATGGTACATCGACATATTCTCCGATGTTTTTACGTAGAATTATTCTCAGATACGAGGTTGATGCGTCAGCTAGGGTGAAACGAAGCTCCGGCAAGACATCGGGGAGGAACGATTCCTCCGGAAGAGACATGGAGGTCCCTATCCGCTCTCTAGAAAAGAACGGCCGATGATGCTCCAGAAGGAGCCATTACGACGTACGAAACCACGTTCTCCGCGAAGAATCACGGATAGACGATCACGCCAGGGCATGGAAGTGCCCGTGACCATAGATGTCATCTACAGCCAGAACGAGGATCTCAAAAGGGAACTATGTGATATGTGGCAGCCCACGCTTGCGGTGCGTGGCGACTGAATACTGGGAGAATGCCTCCGAATTGATGCGTGGCTGATCGGTTACACAGGTATAAAAGCGGAGCGAATATACCCCGAACTATAAGGGCATACAAGGTCTTTAAAAGAATATTTTTTCTTCGATATTGGTGGTGGGGCTTCCCGCTCGAACGCTCCGCCCGGCTCCCCTCCGCTCCCTAATCGGTCGCTTCGGGCTCGCCCGGCTTCGCTCCTTCCCGTGGCCGGTATGGCAGCAGATACGGTCCTCGCAGCGCTCCCCTCGCAGGGGCCTTCGCTACGCTCCGGCCCCTGCCAGCGTCGCTCGCTCAGAGCTACATCGTACTACGATACGCTAGACTCAAACTGTCGTCAATAAACAATTGGGGTCACTCTTACTTCTTCACGTACCTGACTAGGATTGCTTACACCAACAACCTTGGTTTCCTCCGTAAATTCTGGATGAATCTCGATAGTCAGTACTCCAGAAGCAGTATAATCCCGAGCGATCAGTTCCCATTTGATGAGGACTTCACCTACATCTGCCTCTGCTTCAATAAACATCCTATCTGATAGAACCTTCTTTTTCTGCACTAGAGTTGGATTCTTAGGAATAATTTTTCCCCGCCAAGGTTCCTGCTTATCGACGAACGTGTTATAAGGGAATGGCGGATTATGGAAAGGGATTCCCTTTGAAAAGGTAGCAGCTCGCTTCAAGTTTCCTTCAAACTGGAATGATACTTCAACATTATCAATTACAGCAGAACCAATATTAGCAACAACGAGTTCAAACCCACAGTTGGCTTGATTGTATCGTGGCCTGAGAGGATCAAGCATGGAAGGAGTGATCTTGATGTTCGACAATCGCGATAGACGTTCCTGCTGCTCGTGCATATCTAGAAAGATCTGCATTCCCTTCAGCTCAGGAGGCAGTTTCATAGAAGGGGAGCCCAACTTATAATGCGTGATCGTACGCCAGAACTTTGGTGTAGAGATCAGCCGATCGGTCCCATCTCCAAACGTTATTATAGCTTCATGCTGGTTCCGGAACCCGATACCGTTTACATACCAATCGTGCGTCTCCCGATTCTCATCGATCAGATCAACAATATCCTCCCAACTGAATACGTGGACCTCGAACAATCCCTGCCGGCGGTGCAACTCATCGACCTCACGAATGATCTCTTCGATCTCTACATCTTTATTAGCAGTCGTAGCGAAGTAGAACTTTTTTAGTGTTGGTTTGAACTGCTTTGCTTTGTCAATTTCACCGAGGATCTCCTTCTCAGTGAGCTTCGCATGGGTATAATCATCCTTTCCCTTGCACTGAATACCGTAGTATCGGTCCTCTCCCTGTGGAATGCCATAGACGTCCACCCCACTTTGATTCTGTCCAGACCGTCCATTCTTCTTGATCTCTGGGCAGCGCCAATGCTCCCCCCAGAGCCGCTTACACAGCGTCTCAAAGTCTTGCCAGTTCTCAGGTTTACGGAGCTGTTTCTTCATATCGAATGATCACCGTTGCTATTGATGGCTTTATAAGATACAGGATCGACGCATCCAATACTCTCCCGCCCTCGACTATGGCGAAGGCGGGTCTATGTTTTTCAGAGCTAGGCTGCTCTGTAGAGGCGCGCCGGCTAACGCCCGCGCGCTAGTTGCTATGCACTAAACACTGAAGTGCATAGCAACATCAGACATTCCATCCATGGCTTCATTCTCAGTTGTAACTCCTAACATCTCAAGCATCTGTTGAGCAAATCGGCTCTTAAAGTGGCCATCCGAAAAACCTGTAGCCAACATTCGATTAATACTCCCAGTAAAGAGATCAGCGACCTGGAGGAGGACTAGGTCATGAGAACGAAATGGCTGAAAGCTTCCGAGAGAGAGTTCACCTTGAAACTGAGCAGCAGCAGCATTCTTTAGTCGGTCTTTGATATCAGCCAGCAACAGTAAATCCTTAGCCTCATTATCCTGATCCTTCCAGAGCGACAATGATCTTGGCAATGGTCCTCTACCAGTGGCATGTTCGTGTTCAACCCCTCGAGCCAATAGATGATAGTATAGCTTGCCAATTGCTGCATCCTTGTCACCACTACCCTTTGCGGGTACCGATATTGCTTTATAGCTAGAGAAGGACATATGATCTTTTAAGATCGCTAGAATGTTCTCATAAAGACTTATATCGTTACGAGTCATCTCAGTAAGATGCAGTTCTTTCCCTTTGCGGGCGTTCTCCAACTCACGTGTGAGCGCACTAATTTCGCTGATACCAGTAAACCACACACTCCCAACAATGAGAGTCTCACCAACCTTACCACTTTCATCTGCGTAGACTGCGAACGAGTCAGTCGACTCTTGGCGGCTTATCGCCTGTGTCTTCTCATCCTCTGCATTCCGTCGCCGGTGTTTTTTGACTTCCTCCGAGGATTGATACAACCTATAGGTATTCTGGATTGTAGCTCGTGCACGAGCGATGGAAGTCAAACGAGTAAGTTTGTACAAGTTCTCTGCGGTGGCAATCCCTCCGAATATATTGGCTTCAAAGTTCTTCCAATATAGGATCTGCAAAGTGACATCAGAGTCACGAGCTTCAGGAAAGAAGTTAAGAATCCATGCTACTCTAGTGATCAATGTATCTAACTTACCCGAAGCAACATTAGCTTTTAGACGATCGATAGTTTCTTGCTGCGATGACAACTTTGGATCATCCACCTCGAAAGGCAGGGGGATTGTCGTAGGTTGATGTTGGTGGGCTTGCTCTTTCATTGCATTACTCCTCAATATGAGTAAACAGTATGTTTCAATATAGCGTTCTCAGCAATAGAAACAATCGCCACCGAATCTAGCTATTGCTATTTATCTGGCAATTTCCTCCTCTGTTGTGTTATTACCTGCACCATCGCCCGCGGCACCGGCACTCCTATCACTGCGGCCTTGCGCAACACCCCGAGCAGCTCCCGCACCGCGAACCATCCCGCTACCGCCGGCGCTATTTCGGCGATCCCCATCTCCCGCTGCATCAGGTACGCCAGGTAGGTTATCATCAACATGCCGCACTTTATCACCGCTTCGTAGGTGAACGATCTCCCCTCCTCCGGCCCCAGCTTCCATGCGCGCACCAGAAACAACGCCAGGTCGAACGTCATCGCCACCAGCAGAATCCGCAACGATCCCGGTAGCGATCCCCAGTACGAGGCAGCAGCAGCTCCCAGAGCCCGCAGCAGCCCCGTCGCATGATAGGTGATGGTTTCATGGTGATCCACGGTGAAGCTCATATTGATGGGTGATTGGAGAGGAGTATGGACTAGCCGATCGCTCTCGCCATGATTATCACGGTCCCGTATTTCTCATAGGTTCCTCCCAGCAGCGGCACGCCCCCCGGCGCGTTCAACGGACCACCACGCCCCGTCCCTGTCTGTGTTCGGGACACCCGGTGGAGGATCTGCACTTCGAGAGGCTCCCCCTCCACATCGACGAAGCACTCAACGGTTATCGGCACGTTCAGACCGGTGTTGTTGTTCACGTTCGTCGGTTTTCCATCGGCGTACAGCGTGCCGTCGGCCGAGCGGATGATCGCTTTGGCAGCATCGACGAACGAGCAGATGATCTCCGCACGGATGTGGTAGCGGTAGCCCGGCTGTAGCGTGATCGTGCCCGTGTCGGCATCCAGCAGCGCTGCATCGTCGATCTCGGCGTTGTTCAGCACCACCGTGTTCACCAGGCGCGGCTCGTCGAGATCTGCTGTTGCGGTCCCGCCGTTCACCCCGGCCGGTTTTCGTTCCTCCAGATGGGCGTACTCGACGTAGCCGCCAGACCCGCCACCGCTCTCCCCCGGCTCCCCCTTGTACTTCATCCAGAGACCGGCGAAGTCACCTGCCGCAGGACTCGCGATCGGGGCAGTGGTCGCCCGGATGGCGATGTACTCCAGATCCGGATCGAACACAGTCGCGAAGCCGGCACCGGCCGGGCTAGAAGCATAGGCGATATAGACGTAGGCCGATTCTCCCTCGCTGCCATTCTCTCCGTCGGCGCCGGGAGGTCCATCGGCGCCGTCGCTGCCGGGAGAGCCTTTGTAGTTTTTCCAGAGCCCCTCGAAGTCGGCGGCCACAGGACTTGGGATCGGCCCGGTCATGGTCTTGATGGCGATGTAGTTCAGATCAGGATCGAACAGGGTGGAGAATCCTCCTCCTTCATCGTTGGAGGCGTAGACGATGTAGACGTAGGCCGAGGCACCGTCGGCGCCATCTTCTCCGTCCCGGCCGGGAGCCCCATCCTCCCCGTCGCTGCCGTCCTGGCCGTCGGCGCCGGGAGAACCCAGCTCTCCCTTGTAGCGCTTCCAGCGCCCCGCGAAGTCGCTCGCCGAGGGGCTCACGATCGGCACCGTGGTGCTGCGAACGGCGATATAATCGAGATCCGGATCGAACACTGTCGTAAATCCGTTTCCCTCTGCTGATGATGCGTAGGCGATGTAGAGATAGGCAGCATCTCCATCCGCTCCGTCGCTGCCCTCCTGACCGTCGGTTCCATCCCGGCCATCGGCCCCGTCCTGGCCGTCTTCTCCATCAGCGCCATCTTCTCCCCGATATTTCTTCCACAGCCCCGCGAATTCCGTTACGAGCGGCACCAATGGTTCCGTCGTGCTCCTAATGGCGATGTAGTCCTTCGCTGGATCGAACGTCGTGGTGAAGCCCGTCCCGGCCGCATCGCTCGCATAGCCGATATAGACGTAGGCCGAATCCCCATCTTCTCCGTCACTCCCATCCTGACCGTCTGCGCCGTCACGGCCATCTTCCCCCGCTGGGCCAGTCTCTCCCTTGTACTTCTTCCAGAGACCCGCGAAATCTCCCGCCGCCGGGCTCGCGATCGGAGCCGAGGTCGTCTTGATAGCGATGTAGTCCCTGATAGAATCGAACGCCAGGGTAAAGCCCACTCCATCCGGAGCCGACGCATAGGCGATATAGGTGTAGGAGGAAGCGCCGTCGCCACCCGGCGCCCCATCCTCTCCGGCCGGACCCGCCAGATTTCCCCGCACCTGCCATTCCCCCGCTTCCTTCCGGTAGTAATCCCCGCCGGTTCCATCCAGGTAATAATCTCCTTCCACACCGATCTCCGTGTCCGGCTCCCCCGAGCCGTCGTGCCAGACCGTGCCTCCGCCATCGGAAGAGCGATTTGTCCAGCCGATCTTCCCGCCAGTCACCGTCAGAATCTGCCCCTCCTTGCCGTTGCCGATCCCGAGCAGCGTGATGCTGGAGCCCTGCACGAGGTAGAGCACTCCGCTCCCGGCGGGAGGACAGCCGTAGGTCGCGGTGATGAGATCGAACAGGGAAATCGCTCCCTCTCCTACAGGCACATACGACTGAAAGCATTGCAGCTCCAGGGTGTTCTCGCCGATCACCGCGAAGCCATAACGCCCCGGTGCCACGATCGCCGCATCCTCCGGGAGCGCACCGTCACTGATGAGGTACTCCACCGGCGATACGGCCACGTTGACGCCGCCGGTGTAGATCTCCTCCAGCGGCGTCACCCGAAGCATCCCACTGAACGGCGTGCCATCCGGAAGGAGGACCTGCGCTGTGAGTGAACGAATGGCCATGACAGTGTTTAGTGCTTAGTTTTTAGACTCCACGGCCGATCTCTATACCCGTACATGCTTGCCCTACGTGCCCGCTTCTTCCTAAGCACTACGCTCTACAGCGGGCGAAGCCCGCGTCCTACGTACTTAAAATGGCATCGTGATCACCCGATATGACGCCAGCAGCCCGGCGACCTCCGGCGTGATATCAACCGGTGTCACCGAGGCGATAGCATACGTTCCGTCCTCGGCCGGCTCCGTACCGGGCAGCGTCTCCCCCTGCCTGGTTATCCCGAGCCGCCCCTTCCCCAGACCCGCAATCCTGCTCTTGGCGACGATGTCGGAGGCGAGCCGCAATGCTGCCTCCTGGATCGGCTCCGGAACGCTCTGGCGGCCGAGGATCAGGCGCACCATGTACTCGGCGCAGGGATCCCATCGATCCGCGCGCACCAGACGGTAACCGCCGCTGTAGCGCTGCACCAGATAACAGGCGGGGTCGAGTTCCACATCCTCCCCGCAGATGCCACCGAGCTTTATCACCTGCTCGACTCGCACCACCGCCCGGTAGGGAAGCCGCAGAACAGGTGTTCCGTCCCCCTGGAAGAAATGTTCCCGCTCCGATTCCAGCACCGGCTCTCCGAGATACTCCTCGACGATCCGCCCCACGCGATCGAGCACCGAGACGAGCGCCAGATCGTACGTACAGAGCACGAGCGGAATCCCCAGATAGACCTTAAGCGTCGTGAGATCGACGAGCCTTCGTGCCACGGTTCATCTTCTCCTCCGGGTGCAGCGCCCCGGCATTCTTCGGATTATTCTTTTCGATCACTCCCGTCTCCTGCTGCTCCGGCCGCTCCTCCTTTCGCGTCGCCTCCGGCTCCGCTTCGTCGGAGCCGCCGTCGGTTTTCGCGCTCGGCTACGGCGGCCGCACCGCCGCGGGGCCGGCGCCGGCGAAGACCTTCCGGTACAAGGGGTGATCGACAGAGACCCCATCTTCCTCGCTCAGGCCGGGCTCCATCTCCTCGCGCGAGACCAGCCCCAGCTCGGCCGCACGTTCGTACGGGAGCGATCCCCCGGTCGCCACCAGCAACTCCGCCCGCGCAGGATCATCTGCCTCCACAGCTCGCCCCGTGCGATCCAGGTAGATCCGCCGGTCGGCGATGAATGCCCGCTGAAATGTTCGTCGTAGCATCGTGTTCCCTCTGGTTATGTCTCCGCCGTCCATGTTCCGGTATGCCCTGCTACTGCCCAGTTCCCCGTCACAGCACAGAAGAGCCGCACCGTGGCACCGACCGTCGAGCAGGCGAGGTATTTTCCCGCAGCACCGGGAACACCCGTAGAGGGGAGACTGATCGTCTGCGAGCCGTTCGGATCGATCCTCAGCGACTGCGCCGCTCCGACCGCGAACGAGAACTCCAGCCCCACACTCGCCGGCGGAAGCACAAGCGTCACCGTCCCGGCCGCACCGGTGTTGGTGTGCCAGCTCCCGCTCTCCTCGGCCACCAGAGTATCGTCGGCCGTATGTGCCTCCACCGGACCATTTCCTCCCCGCATCCTCCACTGAGGATCACTCTCGCTCCCCTCGTTCTGGTAGAGCCGCTTGCTGGCCGTGTCGATCAGCAACGCCCCAGAGAGCGCTCCACGCGCGGTGGTATCGATACCGGCGGTCGTCACCACGATCGCTACGGTGGGAGAGGCTCCACCGGTGAGAGCGTTGGCGGCGAGTGTCAGCGTCTCCACGTTTTTCGCGGCATTCTTCCCAGCGAACGTCACCGTCACGGCTCCCGATCCGAGCGGACCACCCGTACATACGACTCCCCCGCTGCCGATCGCCGGCAACGCTTCCAGCGCCGCCTGTACCGCCGATGCGGCAGCGTTGTAGACGATCGCGGAAGTCCGCACTCCCCCGGCTCCCAGCCGTAGACGAAACGTCCCTCCCGTGGGAGAGCCCGTCACGATCAGCGTCTGCACCTCCGTCACACCTCGCATCAGTACCCCTGCATTCTGGTATGGCCCGTAGAAGAGTCTGCGGGCATGACTCGTTTTCGACATGATGATGGTTCTGAGTTGGGTTGATCTTGTACGTCAATTCTGTACAGTGCTGCTGGCGTGCGAGTTAGTAGTGCGCGGCCTGCGGCCGCTTGTAGTTAGTGGTTAGTAGCAAAGGAAATCGAATCATGTTCTCCTACTACTAACTACTAACCAGGCCCCCGGCAGTGCAGCACCAAAGGAGCAGCTATGACCTCCAGCACCGTACGCCCTAACGACTAACTCAGCCCGAGGGCATACGCTCCAGAAGAGCAGCACAGATTCCGATCTACGAGAGGGAGAACTCCACAAATGCGGCGGGCCGCAGCACCGCAAACGCAGCCCGCATCTCCGCCAGGATCGCGATCAAGTTGCGCGCGAAGAAGTCCGAGTGGCTGTCCGACACGTAGATCTTCGTCTGCTCCTGATCCCACAGCATCGCAAGCCGCCAGTCCGCCACCAGCCCCGTCCCTACCGGCACCGCTTCGCTCTCGATCACCGGCAGGCCCCACAGCTTCGGGATCCCCAGCATCGAGGGACCACCGAAGTAGTAGCGCCCCTCGTTGTCTACCTCCAGATCGAACGCCTCCCAGTCGATCGGGTTCAGTACGTACGCCGTCGGCCGCGCACGACCGCCCGTGCGCACCTTCGTGCGCGCCTTCCGGGCGGTGCGGATCACGTTCGTGTCGAACGCCTGCGAGCCGATCCCGGATGTGTTCAGGATACCGGCGAAGTTCTCCCCGGTCCCCGGGCCGGTCACGATCTGGTCCTCCAGCTCCTCCTCCAGCGCGTAGCGGAGAAAGGAGTTGATATGCCCCCGGAGCTGCTTGGCATCGCTCAGAATCCGCCGCGATGCCGGTATCCAGTGGGTGATCGCCTTGACGCCAGATGATTCCAGCGCGAACGTGATCGCCGACTCCGGCTTCAGCCCCGTCGATGACGACGTCGCCTCCGATGTCGGCGCGGCGGCGTTGGTCTCGCTCGCCACCCGCACATACTCCACCGTATCGGAGGTGGTCTCCGAATGGCTCACCAGCTCCCGGATCGTTAACGGACGCCGGAACGGTCCGGGGTCCAGAATGCCGGTACGATCCGGACGTACCAGGGCGCCGGCGTTTGAAGAACTCAGCACCGTCTTCACCGCGTCGTCGTCGAAGAGACTCCCAAGCTGGATCTCCGGGGATTTCCGGAACTCGTTCGAATCGACGATCCCCACACGCGGGGCGATCTTCCGGAGCCAGCTCTTGAACTCCGTGTCGTCCACCACCAGATCCCCCGGCGTCTTCTCGATTCTCGGGTTGAACCCGGGAAAGAGCCCGAGCGGGTTGTGGGGATTCGCTCCGTACTGCTCCTGGGCTTCCTCGGCCAGATCGGCCAGTTCATCGTTCAGATAGCGGAGCCTCTTCAGGTCCGCCTCGTCCAGTTCGGCCACCTCGACGTCGGCGTCCAGCGCCTTGTCGATGATCGCCTTGACCTCCTCGTTGCGTGCGCGGATCTCGCCGGCCACATCGCGTCCTGTTCTCATGCGTATACTGATACATCCGCGCAGAACGTGCGCGGGCGCTGGAGAGAGAAGAGATGTCGTGTCGATGATGATTCATCGGGAGAAACCTGTCTTCGGCCGTTTCGCCGAGTCATCATTCGAACCAGAGCGTACCCGTTGCCGGGCCTCGCGCATCAGATCTGCCCGCGCGCAGAGATAAAGCATCCGCACGGCTGTAATGAACTCCTCGTAGCCGACGCCATAGTAGGTGCCCCCATCCGCGCCGCTACGCGCCAGCCGGTCGATCTTCGGCTGCGCGAACGTCAGCGCCAGATCCCCCCAGTTCTCCGGCAGCAGGTCGCTCCGGTAGTAAGGGTTGCGGCCGGGGAGGTTCGCCTGATCCCCGACGAATCCCACGGTACGGCCACCATCCTCCCCACGCTTCAGCAGCGTCCACTCCGGCCATGTGTACGCGGGCATGCCATCCGGTAATGGTACATCCCCGCATGCCGTGCGCGACAGCAGCTCCCGGCTCCCTGGGGTGAAAGGGCTCGTCCCTTCATCCTCCAATCCGCCGATCGTCTTCCGTTCCTGCTGCGTGGTTCTCCCCATATCGGCGCTCGCGCTCGACGCCACCCCCACAGCCGACGACGCACCGAGCAGCGTCTCCAGGTTCGCGAGCATCGTCTCGAGCGCGTACAGACCATCGGTGCGGGCAGATACCCGCCCACTAACTAGCAGAATCGTCGCGGAGTCGTACACATTGTAGTGATGTCCTATCTCGGGAGATTTCCCCAGGTCGATCCGCGCCACGGCGAGCCGCCCGGCATAGCCGTCGGCGATGTCGCGCAGCAGCAGGCGACGCTCTGCCGGTCTCCCCTGCATCCTCGCATCGCGGCCGATGGTGTCAGGCGGAACGATGCTGGTCGGCCGAGGCTCTCCCTCTGCGGGAACGTCCGATGCCAGCCCTCCCTCAGCCGATGCTCCGGCTCCGCTCTCCCCTGCACCGCATCCGCAGGATGAGTCGCCATAACGCCCTTTCGTCTCATCCTCCCAATTCACCCCGCGCTCCCATGCCTCGCTCCCGCCGGCATCGGCGTAACCGCCACTCCCGGCATAGCGCAGATCCGGATGTGTGTCGTACGGCCAGAAATCCACCAACAGCGCCTGCTGCCGGAGCGCCAGATTCTGCAACCACGCCAGCGAGCGGACCATGCTGATCCCCTTCGCCTCCGGCTCTTCTTCCCTGCGACTCTCCGCGCTGAACGCGCTGAACGAGTAGAACGTCCTCCCCGCCCCCGCGCTCTGGCGGATGGCATCCACCGCCGCCTTCACCGACGAGTCCCGGAGCCATTCCTCGAGTGTGGCGGCGGTGATGCCCAGAAACGACTTCGCCTCCACCACGATCCGGGGATCGGCCGGCCTCGGTGTGCACGATGCGTCCAGCCCCAGCGGCCAGGAGAGGATCTCATGCACCCTCTCGCCGTTGTAGTCGATCGCCTTCCGCTCCACCAGATGCGGCGCCGTTCCGCTCGATAAGCCCAGCTTCCCCATCCGTGCGAGCTGGTAGATCGCGGCCTCGTATTCATCGCGCAGTGCAAGCTGCGCCTTCAGCCAGATCCCGGCACCGTCGCGCCCCAACTCGGCACGGGCAAGCCTCCGGCGCCCCACCGAGGGGTCCAGGCCATGATCGTACAGGAACCGGCTCTTATAGCCGCACCCCTCCAGATCGTACTCGGTACGTGAAGTGAAGAAATCGCGTCGTTTGGAAAGATCCGCCTCGGCCGGGGAGCCGAAGGTCACCAGATAGCCGGTGATCACCCCCCGTTCCAGTGCCTTTACCGCACCGCCGAACGCGACGAGCTCGATGGACAGGTTGTCCATGCTCAATCAAGAGTTGGAATCGCTGGAGAGTATGGGAGTGGAGAGATGCCGGCTCCGTTCAGACGCGGATTGCGTCGGCAGGAAAGGCACGGGGAGAGTATAGGGAGATTTGGGGGGAATGTCAAGACCTGCGCATTACGCTGCAATGAGAATACCTCTATCCAGATTAAACCTGCCATGTTATTAACTGCCACTCTCCTCCTCCACGGCTTCGTACAACAGGATCTCCCTGCTCATCCTGATACATGAGACGGAATACGTATTGTTTCTCCACTACTGTTCTGCTCTCTTCATAAGAGAGCAGAACAGTGATCTCTGTTATAGCAGGTCCCTGATCGTCAATATTCTCTATAACGAAAGAGCGCAGGATTCTTGATGCAAATGTGGCTCGTACACGAGCTGGGCCCTCTGGACGTGATACGGCATAAGTATTAGAGAGGCATTTCGCCATATAGCCATAGTTCTTTTTCTTCCAATACGAAAGATATTCTACGACCCTCCTTTCGGGAGAATCTGGAGCATACTCATCTGGTTCACCAGCCGGAGGAAAATCGACTCCTACTTTAAGAGAACGATCTTCCCAACGCTCAATATCCTTCTTAATATCGGCGGAATCTTGCATTCGGCCCAATAATTGAGAGAATGTCAGCGCTGGCTGAGGGGGCGGGGCTTCAAGCTCCCCCTTCTCTACTTTGATTGCCCAATCTCTGACAGCAAAAAGTGCAGCCCACACCTTTGCAGCCACAAGCTTGTTGTCATATGCAAGGTCATTCCCATGCAAGATGCCGTTTCGATAAGGGACTGTTATCTTTTCCGTTGTTGTTGTATAGCGGCCTTTTTTCAGAATGTCGTTCAGGATTCCCAGACCATGACTATGAGCTGCAATTGAGTCCCATGCAGTCAAATCTACTCCCTCTGCGAAGAACCCCTTCCGGGGCCTATGGAGCTCATTAACAAGACCATCCATAAGAGCAAGAACCACAGGAATAGAAGCGTGATACCGCTCGGCTGCGTAATCTTCAAGAGCCAGCAGTGCAAGCCTCATTCGTGGCTGGAATGCCTTAATGGATGACATTGTGCGAAGCTTCCATCGAACAGTATCAGGACTGTGATAGACAGCAAGGTCTTCCTCAGCACTGTCAAGATCGTTAGCTTCTGCCTTTGCAATTGCCCCCTTAGCAGCATCTACGTTCATGAGTCCGTAGATAATCCAGCCACGTTCAGCAAATAGATCGTTGAACCGATCCGGGATCTGTGAGAATGCTTCAGCCTGCTTCTTTAGCTCCTCTGCATTAGAGAGGGCTTCATCTACCTTCTCTAGGTTTACATTCGCAATAGTTAGCAAAGGACGAAAGAACGGAAGAGCACTCTTGATAGCACTTAGGCTATTAGCTGCCTCTAGCATCTTCTTAAAAGTGTGTATATCCTGAATGCGGGGTGGCTGTTGTGAAGGTTCTTCTGACATATAGATACCGATGATTATTATGTATAGGACCAGTATGACAGTGCGATCCTCAAACACGGCAGAACTACTATGCTACATCACTTGCTACTATCCTCCATTCCTCCTTTGAGGAGCCGATGATCTTAAGAGCGGCACTGTAGTCCTCATGTATCCTTGGGTTACTCCCTATAAATGGCTGGAGTACCGACTCTGCCTCGACAGCATAAGCTGTGGATGTCACACTATCCTGTTTAAACACTCGATAGAGTATGGCCAATTTCACAAGGGTAGATCCGAAATCCTGTATATACTTATCAGGATCATCCTCTACTAATCCCCGTAACAGCAACAGTGACTCAGAAAAGCATGTGATTGCTCCATCAGTATCGTTCTGCTGTAACTTCAGTATCCCAATATCAGTCGATACACTAACGATCTGAGACAAGTACACCCCTGCTTTGCTACGGGCAAGATCATTATAGATCTCCAGCGCTTTAGCGTATATGCTAAGCGCATTAGACTTATATCCTAATCTATCCCAAGCACTACCCGCGCCTCTCAATACTGATGCCACCTCAGGCAAATAGGCTTCCGGATCTATCAAAGCCAGTTCTTCATGAATTTCTAAGGACTTCAGGTAATACTCTAATGCAGCCCTATCCTCACCCATTTCTTGATGCACAGAGCCCATATTACATAGCGACATCGCAATATAGGAGCGATGAGGTTCTGGGTTTACATCTGATAGCTCACGTCGAATCCGTAGGGCTGCTTCATGAGCAGAAAGAGCAGAAGCAAAATCGCCTTGACGTTTATACACCACACCGATATTATTCCATAGAAGAGCGACACTGGGAAGATATGTCTGCATGTTGTCAGACGCCAAATCCTCATATAGTTTCAGAGCCTCCATATATGTCTCCAATGCTGAGTCAAGCTCTCCCTGATCCGATGAAATACTAGCCTGATTCATGAGCACCATTGCAACATCTGGACTGTACTTCTCTGGCGCTACCTGAGCAAGCTCCTTGTATATCTGGCTCGACTCCGCACAAAAAGCCATAGCACTAGGGAATAGTTGCATTTGCCGTTGTAGAACGCACAAGTTATTCAGAGTCAACGCCACCTCTGGAAGATATGCCTGTGGATTCAGCTCAGCTAGGATCCGGAAGATCTTCAGAGCCTTCTCGTAAGATTCAAGAGCATCGTCAAAGCGATTCAATCCATACTGGGCCATAGCAAGGTTATTAAGAACAGCAGCTTGCTGCACATAATATCCTGTTCTCTCTTCTTTAGCTAGATGTGAGTAAATATCCAAAGAGGAGATATATAGGTCAAACGCGGACAAATAATTATGTTTTCGTCTTTGCAAAGTACCTTGTGCGTTCAATACAGCTGCTATCAGAGCGTTTCGTTCAGCATCCCTCACTTCTGAGGTTTCGAATATCTGTTTCGCTTCTATCAATGCCTTTGATGCTAATTCATAAGCATTATGGTCCGAATGCAGAACACCGAGGTTATACAAAGCTTTGCCCAGTTCAGGCAAACCAGCGTTCTCCTGATCGCTACCAAAAGTTGATCTGCATATATCTAGTACCTGTTGATAACTTGCTATGGCTGCCTTATAATCATTCAGCTCCGCTTGGGCATTACCTAAATCATTATAAACCTTGGCAAGCGTGATGCCGTCAAGGCTAGACTTCAACTCCAGCATGGTCCGCTGATACACTTTAACAGATCTATGGTAATGCCCGTGATAATGAAGAAAGCCAGCATAGGCGTACAGATTAGCAACTAGAACAGAACTTTGAATAGACTCCTCAAAGAACCGGCATGCATCTTCGAATCTCCTTGGATTCTCAAATCTTAGCGCGGTTGTTTGAGCTTTGATCAGATACTCAGTTGCGTTATCCCGCAGTTGCTCTCTAAAAGCTTGAGCACTCTGTTCGGCTTTATCCAATGCCGCAAGTAAGGCATTCTGATCCTTTTGCAACTCCTCAACATTCAACACTGTATCCGCTTCCCGGAACTTTCCTTCCTCAAACAGCCGCTTGGCTTCTTTCAGCCGCTCTGTATTGATTGTGATCGCATTGAACATCTCAGCTAGACGGATCACATCCCGTTTGAACTCCTCTATTCGCTTCCGGTGCTCCTCCAGCTCACGACTCAGCTCGAGCCGCTTCTGAAGGTTTTCTTCTGGAACGTACGAGAGGAACTCCGCAATACGCTGCTCCTGCTTGATCAGATCCTGGTAGTCGGCCGATTTGCTGAGATACTGGTTGATCTCGATTTTGGAATCATGGATGTCCTGCATTCCGATATTGCCAGATCCAGACATAGAAAGGGAGTTACTCATTGCAGGTATAGACATTTAAGTTAATAGTGATGCTGATCCTGCTGGTATCCTATCTTATCACAGGGATAGCCAAACCTTCTATCCCCTCCTTTCACTACCTACACCCCACTCTTCTAGAATATTTAGCGCGACGTCTCGGTATTGTTGCGCACGAAATATATGAGCGAACTGTGATGATAGCGCTAATAGCTCCGATGCATAGATGACCGATCGTTGCCTATCGGGCTGAGTTAATGCATAGAACAAGGCTAGATTAGCAAGTGTAGAGGCTACATCCAGTAGGTATGTCTGTGGATTCTCTTTGGCTAACTTGCGGCGGATCTCCAACGCTTCGTTATATGATCTTAACGCAGCATCCAATTCATTGCAATCCACATGCAGAGTTCCCAAGTTATTTAGCGCCATTGCCACATCCGATAAGTAGGTCCGCGGGTTCTCTTCTGCCAGCTTTCGGTAAATCTCCAGAGACTCGTTATATGATATTCGTGCTGCAGTCTTGTCATTGAGGTCTCCCTGTAAGTTTCCAAGGTTATTGAGCATCACAGCTACATAGGATAGATATGTCTCTGGGCTCTCCTGTGCCATTTTCCGATAGATCTCCAGCGACTCCATAAAGGATATCAAGGCAACATCCTGTTCACCGCGTTCTCGCTGCAGGTTTCCGAGATTGTTGAGTGTCGATGCTATATATGGTAAGTGTGTCTGGGCATCTTCCTGAGCTAACTGCCTGCAGATACATAGGGATTCGGTGTATGACAGCATCGCTGCATCTTGATCATTACAACGGCTCTGCAGGAGCCCAAGATTATTGAGCGTCATCGCGACATCCAGCAAGTGTGTCTGTGGGTTCACTTGTGCGAGTTGCCTGCGAATCTCCAGCGCCTCCAAGTGCAACACCAATGCAGCCTCCTTCTCATTACGATTACTTTGTAGATTCGCTAGGTTGTTTAGTGTTGTCGCGACAGCCTGCAGGTATGTTGCTGGATTCTCCTTTGCTAAGCTGCGATAGATCTCTAGTGCCTCATTATAGGAGTTTAGTGCTGCCACTTGATGATCACGGTTCCTTTGCAGGATTCCAAGGCTATTCAGCACGATAGCCACATAAGGCAAGTATGTCTGCGAATCTTCATCGGCCAGTTTACGGTAAATCTCTAGTGACTCGGCAAATGATTTCAGTGCAGCATCTTGCTCATTGCGGAGTCTCTGCAGGACGCCCAGGTTATTCAACACCCCTGCTACATCTACCAAGTATACTTGAGGATTCTGCTGTGCGACAAGCCGATAAATTCTTAGCGATTCCGTATACGATCTCATTGCCCCATCTTGATCACCACGATCGTTCTTTAAGACGCCAAGATTATTCAGCGTCATAGCTATATCTGGCAGATACTCCTGCGAATTCTCCTGTACAAGTTCTCTGCGAATTTCCAGTGCTTCATTGTATGAAGCGAGTGCCATATCCCGTTCATTACGGAGTCTTCGCAGGTTCCCTAAATTGTGGAGCACCACTGCTAATTCTGGCAAGTACATTTGTGAATTCTCTTGCACGAGCTGTCTGCGAATCTGTAAAGCTTCGTTGAATGATGCTAGCGCATTCTCATGCTCATTGAGGTAACT
>JBMDXA010000137.1:0-10769 GCA_048594725.1 Candidatus Kapaibacteriota bacterium | reverse complement strand
GTCGCGGATCAGGTTGCCGCTGCGATCATACCGGTAGTTCATCCCCGTCTGACCCGGTGAGATGTCCTCGGCGTACTTGTCGCCGGTAACAGCATCCTCCACACGGATCAGCTTGTGGTTGTCCGGTGAGCCGCCTCCCTGGTAGCGGAAGACGATGCTGTCCATCTTGTTGGAGCCCATCGTATCGAACGCGCGGCGGACCAGCGTGTCGATGTCGCCATCGGCGTTGTAGGCGTAGCGGGTCGCGTACTGTGTGGTGGTGTTCCAGGTGCCAGCGTTATAGAACCGGAATGTCGCTTGCGGTCAGACGCTGGAGCTGGTCGTAGCGATAGACCTCTCCGGCAAGCTGCTCGTAGCGTGCGCCGGTCTTCCTGCCGATGTGCGCGGTGGCGCTGGAGATGTTCCCGCCGTACAGCGGCGCACCACGCAGCCCGGTCGATGCCGAGGAGTCCAGCGCCGAGCCGGAGGGGACGTAGTCGCCGCGATGGCATGATTTATTCCGGGCTCAAGAGCTTGGGCATTAAAACACACCCTAGCAGATTTAGATCTGAAGAAATAGCCTCCCGTTTACGGCCAGAATTCGCCGTATTCACTGTGGGACAGTCTATAACATACTCAAGACCTTTTATCAATCTATGCCCTGAAGAGGTAGGAGTCCAGTAGCTTAACACAACCGTACTACCAGGCAGATATTTAAAGTCAGCATAACATCTACCTGAAAAGAACATTGCCTTGTCCATATCGGCACGCTTGACTGTGCCCTCTCTCAACGTATCGATCTTCACCTTTGTCACATTACTGGCAGCATAGCGTATCATTACGACATCATCGGATGCCAGCTCTGCCAGCCAGACCACATATATATCTTTTATCAGCCACCCCCTTTCTAATCGTTTTTCGGATGTAGTGATCCGATCAGTTGTCTCAGACGCAAGGCCGGCTCCATCGAAACGAAAGCCTCTAATCAACCATTTGGGATCATTCAGGTATTTCTCGAAATACTCTCTATCTTTACGACTGCCAGTTTCACTTCCATACTTCTCGAGCATACTCACCAGCCGATCGCAATAGCCTTGATGCAAATAATCCGAAGCATTGCTATCAAGGCTTTTCAAGCTTGCATACCAGGAATCCTCTATAAGTTCAAAACTCGCATCAGCCTCATATCTTCTGTTTTCACACCCTCCCCAAATAACAGAGGCAATAACTACAGTAACAAGCCTCTTGGCACAAGCATCCATAGAACTTCAATGGGTTAATAAAGCCAGTAGCTCCGTTATTATTTTCATGGATTAATCATCAGAGAGGTATATACACAGGAATATCTCTAGGAATAGATGTCAGCGACGAGGAATGGGTCCCTGGTAGCTCCCTATCTAACGCTCATGAACGAGGATGCTCCGCAGCGAGAGTATCCTCTGCGCGCAGTCTTCAATGCCCTGCGATGGATCGTTCGTGCTGGCGCTCCCTGGCCGATGATGCCGAACGATCTGCCGCCATGGCAAATGGTGTATCAACAGACCCAGCGATGGATCTCCGAGCCGACGGCTGCCATCTTCGATAGCCGCATCGTGCAATCGACGCCAGAAGCGGCGCTCGCGCTCTGTACGACGGAGCCAAGCGTCGCTAGGGCTCGAAGGTGCACATGGCTATTGAGATGCTCGGATTTCTGCTTGCACTGCATGTCAGCCCGGCCGACAAGCTGGAGCGAGATCATGTCGAAGCACTTGCCCGCAAGGTGCCGGAGGTCACTGGTGAGTCGGTCGAGCTAGCGTACATTGATCAGGGCTACACGGGAGAACAAGCGAATGTGCTGGGGTTTGCGATCATCATCCTACGTTGGCTGGTCGATATCATTATTTCCATGGCAATTAATGCATAACACCATCTAGATAGAATCTAGATGCTATAGACAATCTACATATGCAAACATAAAAACGGGCGAGACTGATATGGAACCCAGCCCCACCCGTTCGATAATACTTCTATTATAGACAGATAGCTATCCCGCCACCGCTTCCCCGGTAAGCTCGCGCGCCACCTGGAGCGGCGAAACTTCGCGGCGGAGCAACGCCGGAAGCTGCTCCTCCAGACGCGCCAGGCGCGCCGGGGTCCAGAAGGTGGAATGGATCAATCGCTGGGTGAGCTGCTCCACGCGGGAGCGCTCGCGGGCGGCGCGGCGTTTTTCCAGATAGCCGAGGCGCTCCATATAGTCGCGGTGTTTCATTACGGCGTCCACCACGCTATCGATACCCTCTCCGGCGGTGGCAACCGATTTGACGACATCGGGGATCCACTCGTCGTCGGCATGGGTGATGCGGAAGGTGAGGATGGTCTTCAGGGCGGCCACGGCCTGATCGGCCCCTTCGCGGTCGGACTTGTTGAGCACGAACAGATCGGCGATCTCCATCAGCCCGGATTTCATGGCCTGGATGGAATCGCCAGACTCCGGCACCAGCACCACCACGGTGGTATCGGCGGCGCTGGCGATATCCAGCTCCGACTGCCCCACCCCCACCGTCTCGTAGATGATGATATCGAACCCGGCGGCATCCAGGATATCGGCCACATCCTGCGCCTTGGTGTTGAGACCGCCGAGGCTGCCACGGGTAGCCATGGAGCGGACAAACACCTCCGGCCGCATCGACTCCAGCTGCATCCTGACGCGGTCTCCCAGGATGGCGCCGCCGGTGAACGGGGAGGTAGGATCTACCGCGATGACTGCGACACGTTTGCCGCGATCGGCATGATAGGCGATCAGCTTCTGCGTCAGGGTGGATTTGCCGGCACCGGGAGGCCCGGTGATACCGATACGATATGCCCTGCCGGTGTGCCCGTACAGCTCCGAAAGAAGCTGTTCCCAGCCGGAACGCTCGTTCTCCACCATGGAGATCCCCCTGGTGATCGCCAGACGGTCCCCCGCGAGCATCCCCGCGACTCTCTGCTCTATCTGTGCTGTTGTGATCATAGATCGCTAAGTTAGCTGAATCCGTGCAGCAAATGATCCCTCGCGCACCAACAAGCTCTTCCCAATTTGTATCTTGCCAGGGCTATGCATCTTCAACAGCGTATCGATACCGCCCGCTCCGCCGGGAACATCCCTTTTGCGGAGCTTCGTCTCCCCTACACCTCCATCGGCGATCTCCTCGCACACCAGGCCGCCAGCCGGCCCGACCAGACATTCCTGATCTTCTACGATGAGGACGGTTCCCGCACGGCCTATTCGTATGCGGAGTTCCTCCTGCTGGTACGGCGCGCCGCCGGATATCTGCGCGCGCAGGGGATAGGCCCCGGCAGCCGCGTTGCCACCGTGGGACACAACCACTCCGATACGGTGGTGCAGTATTTCGCCATCTGGTGGACCGGCGCCACGGCCGTGCCGGTGAACGTGGGAGAGGATGATTCCCGCATCGCCTATATCCTGGAGAACTCCAATGCCGCCCTCGCGTTCGTCCGGGGCGAATACTCCGCGCGGATAGAGATGCTGCGCCCGGCATCATTGAAAACGACTGTTATCTGTGGAAAACATGACAATACGGCGCCCGGTTTTTCGACGATCATAAACGGTCCGGATGCTGATGACGATCTCCCCCCGGCGGCAACCGGGCTGATGAACCAGGAGTGCCTGATCGTCTATACGAGCGGCACCACCGGCAATCCCAAGGGGGTGCTTCTGGCCCACGGCAACCTTCTTGCCGACGCCCAGGGGATCTCCGCCTGGCATGCGATCACCCCGGAATCCCGGATGATGTGCGTGCTGCCGATCCACCATGTCAACGGCACGGTGGTGACGCTGGTAACCCCGTTGTACGCCGGATCGAGCGTGGTGCTGAACAGGAAATTCCAGTCCGGAACGTTCTTCCCCCGCATAGCGGAGGAAAAGGTGGAGATCGTCTCGGTGGTCCCCACCCTCCTGGCGTTTCTGGTGCAGGCGGATATCCCGGTCGAAACCATGGATCTGGCGGGGTTCCGGCATATCATCTGCGGCGCCGGCCCCCTTACCTGCGAGCTGGCAGCACGGTTCGAGGAGCGCTACGATGTACCGATCATCCACGGCTACGGGCTGTCGGAGACGACCTGCTACAGCTGCTTCCTGCCGATCGGCCTCGGCCGCCGGGAACGGCATCACTGGCTGGTGGAGAGCGGGTTCCCGAGCATCGGCGTGCCGATCCCCCAGAACGAGATGGCGATCCACGACTCCAGCGGCAACCCACTGCCGGCCGGAGAGCGCGGGGAGATCGTGATCCGCGGGCACAATGTGATGCTGGGGTATTACAACAACGAGACGGCCAACGAAAGCGCCTTCACCTATGGCTGGTTCCGCTCCGGCGATGAAGGGTTCCATACGATCGGCGAGGATGGCCTCCCCTATTTCTTTATCACCGGACGGATCAAGGAGCTTATCATCAGAGGCGGAGTCAACATCTCCCCGCTGGAGATCGACGAGGTGATCAACAGCCACCCGAAGGTGGATGCGGGGATATCGGTGGGGTTCGACAACTCATGGTATGGCGAGGAGATCGGCGCCTATGTGCGGCGGGCCGACAGCTCGCTCACCGAGGAGGAGTTGATCGCCTATTGCAGCCAGCACCTCCCGTTCCACAAGGCCCCGAAGGTGGTAATCTTCGGCGATGATATCCCCGTGACCTCCACCGGGAAATATCAGCGCAACCGCGTGAAGGGGCACTTCGCCGGGTACAAGGAGATGCAGTTCAACCAGACGCAGAAAAGCTCCTCGTGAATTTTCGATTTACGATTTTGGATTTACGATTGGAGAGGAAGTCCCCGGCCAGTAGTCCGGACTCCAGACCTCCCCGATAGTGATAGTCGCTGTAGCAAGACCCTTATATGCTCAAAAGCCTTTATATAAAAAACTACGCACTGATCGAAGAACTCAGCATCGACTTCGCCAGCGGGTTGAATATCCTCACCGGCGAGACCGGCGCGGGAAAATCGATCCTGCTGGGCGCATTGGGGCTGATCCTCGGGGAACGCGCCTCCAGCGACTCGGTCCGCCGGGGCACCGACAAGGCGGTGGTGGAGGGGATATTCTCCGTCAACGACAACGAGCCGGCGCGGCGGATGCTGGCGAAGCTGGAGTATGAGAACGGCACCAGCGAGATCATCGTCCGCCGGGAGATCAGCGCCAGGGGAACATCGCGCGCCTTTATCAACGATTCCCCCGCCCCGGTCAATACGCTGAAGGAGCTGGGGGATTATCTGGTGGATCTGCACGGCCAGCACGAACACCAGCTTCTGCTTCGCCCGGAAACCCATCTCCATTTTCTCGATAATGTGGGCGGGCTGGAGCGGCTGGTGGCCGACTTCGCCGCCGTGTTCGAGGATCTCTCCGGCACCCGCCGCGAGCTTGAAGGGCTTCGCAAGCGGGAGGCGCAGCTTCGCGAGAAGCAGGAGTTCCACCAGTACCAGCTCCGTGAGATCGACGCGGTGAACCCGGTGCCGGATGAGGATGTCGCCATCCAGCAGGAACTGAAGATCCTGGAGAACAGCGAGCGGATCGTGGAGCTTACCTCCTCCCTCTACTCGCTGCTGTACGAGGAGGAGAACTCCGTGCGCGACCAGCTTCTGCGCGCCCGCAACCTGTTCGACCAGCTCGTCAATATCGATCCCACGCTCCAGGAGTACCGCTCCGAATGCGTCTCGGCATTCTCCATCGTGGAGGAGATCGCCAAATACACCCAGAGCTATTCCACGACCATCGATTTCTCCCCGGCCCGCCTGGAGGAGCTTCGCGAGCGCCTGCAGGCTATCAACGGGCTCCGCAAGAAGTTCGGCGGCACGCTGGCGGCCGTGCTGGAGTACCGGGAGTCGATAGCAAGAGAGATTCAACTGGCGGAGAATTTCGACTCGCAGATCGAAACGCTGGAGCGGGATATCGACCAGAAGCGCCGGCGCGCTGGCGAGATGGCGGGGAAGCTCTCGCAGAAACGGCTGGAGACGGCCAGACGCGTGGAGCGCTCGGTGGAATCGGTGCTGAAGGGGCTCGGCATCGCCAAGGGGCGGTTCGTGGTGCACCTGGAGCAGAGCCCGGTATCGGCCAGCGCGCCGGGGGCCGTGTTCCATAATGGCACATATCTGGCAGCAACCACATCCGGGATCGATTACGCCGAGTATTATATTTCCACGAACCTGGGAGAGGAGCCGAAACCGCTGGCGCGGGTGGCCTCCGGCGGCGAGATCAGCCACGTGATGCTGGCGCTGAAGACGATCCTCGCCAAGAACGATAAGCTGCCGCTGCTGGTGTTCGATGAGATCGACACCGGCATCTCCGGCCGTATAGCATCGAAGGTGGGGACGGCGATGCGCGATCTGGGCGATTTCCACCAGATCATCGCTATCACCCATCTGCCGCAGATAGCGGCGATGAGCAGCAATCATTTCGTGGTGGAAAAACACGAGCAGGGGAAACGTACGGTCACGCGCGTACGGAAACTGAGCGCCGAGGAGCATACGCGCGAGGTGGCGAAGCTGATGAGCGGAGAAGTTATCACCGAATCGAGCCTCCAGATGGCTCGCGAACTTATCGAGTCGTAGCAGCCATGTTACAGCCGCAGAAAAAATACAACCAGACGTTTCTCTCGAAGACCGAATTACGCGAGCGGCTGATGCCCATCATCGGTGCGGCGGAGCTGAACAGGGTGAGCTGCGCCTACGAGATGGCCGAGAACGTGCATCAGTTCCAGACCCGTAACGACGGCACCCCCTATTTCTGGCATCCCACGCGGGTGACCAGGATTCTGCTGGAGGAGCTGGATATCACCGAGCCGGATGTGCTGGTGGCCGGGCTGCTGCACGATACGCTGGAGGATTCCGATATCCTGAACAGCGAGGTGCTGGAATATAATTTCGGCCCGTATGTGAGCTATCTGGTGGAGACGCTTACAAAGGAGATACGGGTGGCCGATGGCCCCCTGCGCGAGCAGATTGACAAGGAATATGTGGAGCGGCTGAAAAATGCCAGCGAGGATTGCCGGATCATCAAGCTGGCCGACCGGCTGGATAATTTCCGCTGTCTGGAATTCAATCTCAAGCGCAATCCCTACAAGTATGTGAAGGAGACCTCCGAGCATTATATGCCGATGGCGGAGGAATCCGCCAATATGAATATGCTCTATCTGCTCAAGGAGTTGAAGAAGGAGCGGAATAAATTCTTCGGGTGATATATCCGGCGGGAATTCGATAAAAAAAATCCTGTGGAGAGATGATCTCCATAGGATTTTTTTTTGCGGTTGGATGCTTGTTCCGGGATTGCCTTGTTGTGACGATACAGCCGGGAACAGCAGTCTGTCTCAGCGGTATGGCAGCTCGGAACCGGAAACCCAGTATGAGGGATAGGCATATTCCAGCAGACCGGTCTCCAGAAGGCGCTCCACCCTCTCGTGGATGCCCGACCCGATACCGGGATCTATCGTCACCTCGTAATGATATGATATCACATTGCTTTTACGCCACTCGGTGATGCCGGTCTCGCCGAAAAAATTCTTATGCTGTTCATCGGAACCGACCGACGGCTTGAATTGCAATGAGATCTTATTCGCAAATACCAGAAAGCCTCCTCCCTTCATCCGGCGAATCGGTCCGGCCTTGATCCCCCTCATACGGAGCGTGCGAAGCTCAGGGGAATTGAAGGGATCGATATCTCCTCCCCCCGCTCTGCGAAGCACCATCCCTTCGGTGCTGCCATAACATTCGGTGACGTTTTCCAGCCGCAGCTCCTGCAGCACCTCAGCCAAATACTGCCCCGGCTCCGGCCCTACATCCGGTATGCCTATCAATTCCGGATAGTACTCATAACTCTCCGTCATCAGTTTCCATTCGGTGTACTGCCCTCCCCGGGGAGGAGGATCGGTATTACGGCCCATCACCCGATATGACGTAGTTACTGTCCGCCCTCCTCCACAGCAGGCGGCAATACAACCCGGCAGAACCATGATAATGGCGAGGCTCGCAAACCGGCCGGCCGGTATTTTCTTATACTGCCTCATACCATTTCATATTATTCTCAGGTATTCTTACTACGGGAAAAATGTGTGCTCCGCATTCTCCGGTGCGGAACACATATTCTTATCGATGGGCCAGGGAGGTCCTACCGGATCACCGGCAGGATGGGCAGAAGCGGATCACCCGGAGCCCCGGTGGCGCCCGGCTCCGGGGCCGGCGGCTCATCCTCGGGATCGGGCTTCGGCAGCGGTTTGGTGCTGCGTGAAAGGATTTTCGCGCTCATCGCCTCGAACAGAAACTGCTCCCGGATATTGGCCGAAAAAGGGCTTGTCTGATCGGCCATCCGCTCCGGATGCCACTGCACCGCCAGCAGGTAGGGTTTGCCGTGCAGGGTGGCCCACTCCACCGCCTCGATGGTGCCATCCTCGGACTTCGCGGCTACCGCCAGCCCCTCGGCCAGTTTATCGATGGCCTGATGATGCGCCGAATTAACATCGCCGCTCACCTCGCCGGTGGCCTTGTACAGGAGCGTTCCAGCGGTCACGCTGATGGAGTGGTTGCGATCCTCCTCACCATCCTTCTGATGATCCTCGCGGCCGCCGAGCCTTGCGGGCAGATGCGGAATCAGCGTGCCGCCGCGATGGATGTTCAGCACCTGAAGCCCGCGGCAGATGGCGAGCACCGGGAGATCGCGCTCGTCGGCGATCTCCAGCAGACGGAACTCCAGGGCATCGCGGTCGCGGTCGATATCGGAGCAGAGCGGCTCGTGCTCCGGATGATCGTACCGCACCGGGTCCACATCGGGGCCGCCGCTCAGCAGCAGCGCATCCACGCGCGCCATATCCCGCCCGGGGTCATCCGACGCCGAGAGATCCACCACCTCGATATCCTCCCCCGAGCGGAGAAGCCAGTCGCCGTAGCGCTTGTACTTCTCGCTGCCGCTCCCTTTTGAAACTCCGATAACCAGGGTGCTCATTGCTGCTGTTTGTTTTTGTTCGTTATCCTCTCCCGTACCAGCGCCAGCAGGCGCTCCTCCTCGTCGATAGCAACGCGAAGATGCATCACAAAGAGGACGTCGCGCAACTCCGGGTGCTCCGCAAGCTTTACGGCGTCCTTGGCGGTGGTCAGCACAATCTCCGCACCAGCATTTTTCATCGCCTCCCGTATCCGCCCCGCATCGGCCCTGCCGTAGCGATGGTGATCGCCATACACCGATCTTGAAACAACCGCCGCGCCCACGCTGCGAAGCGACTCGAAAAAGCGCTCCGGGCGTGCGATGCCGCTGACCGCCACTCCCGGCTCGCCGGCGTAGGGGCGGCCGTCATCCCACCTGGTGATCCCCCCGCTCTGCTGCCGCATCCGGAAAATCTCCGCACCCTCGTTCTTCCAGCGCGCGGCCAGGTCATATGCCGCATCCGATGTGGCAAGCAGCACATCGGCCCTGCCGAGCGCGCCGGGGGGTTCGCGCAGCACACCGGCCGGCAGCGGAAAGGGATCTCGCGCGGTCCCTTCATCGACGATCACAAGATCAGCATCGCGTGCCAGGGCGTAATGCTGAAAGCCGTCATCGAGCAGAACCACGGAACGGGAAAAATCGCTCTCGATATTCCGGAGAAATCCGGCACGATCGGAGGATACTCCCAGCGCGCCGCGATCCAGCCGGCGCGCCATCAGGGAGGGTTCATCGCCGAACAGCACCGGATCGGGAGGGGGTTCCCCGGCGCGCCACAAACGGTTCCCGGAGCCGGCGCGCCCGTATCCGCGCGAAAGGATCAGCAGCTCGTGCTCTCCTCCCAGCAGCTCGATCAGCCGGAGCGCCAGCGGGGTTTTGCCGGTACCGCCGGTTGAAATATTTCCCACCGATATCACCGGCAGCGCCGAATGATATCTCCTCCGGATTTTCCGGGCCATGTCGATCCGCTGCCCTATGGCATACAGCGCGGCAACAGGCATAAGGAGACGGCGGAGCGGCATGGGAACGTAGAGAGTAATTCTTAAGTGCCTACGGATATGTTTTCTGCGATCCCCGGTACTGTTCGCACGGAGCTTGACTCCGCCCGCGACCGTAGCAGCGGGGGTCGCGCAGTGGAACCCCGCGACAACACAACAGCATAATCGCAGATAACTTTTACCGAAGTAGGTAAGTATCTACGGATATGTTTTCTGAGATGCGCTATCGTGTAATTCTACCGGGCAACCCGCTCTAAAAATCTTAAAAAAATCATCCTGAGCATTGCCCGGCATGCGGCGATGGATATTTCAACGTAAAAAACCAGGCGAGTGAAGGCTCTCGAAAATCCGGATCATATGTCGCCGGGCGCATCCCCACAGCAAGCTCCGCCGGCAGGAGACACCTGGGCGCTCTCCGTGTATCTGCCCGCACCCGGGATAGGAAACCAGCCGATAGATACCACGCTACGCACATTCACCGGAACGATATCCCGCGGCATCCAGAACGCCCGCGAACCGGCGGAGATCATCATCGGAAATTCGTGCTGCGCCCCGCTCCGCTCCATGCTTCCTTTGCACTCTATCCTTTTCCCCGCTCACTTCCTCTCTCCCTCTCTCTTCTTCCTCTCCGAATTCGGATTTCGCCATATCGAAGATGCAATAACGGAAGTAGACTTTCGAGAAGGGATAGGGGATTTCCATCCGGTCCCAGGAACGGATGCGCCAGCTCCGGCGGCACCGCCAGCCAACCGCCATCACACGGCGACCGGCACGGGCGGCCGCTACCAGCGCCCCCGCCTTGGCCTCCCCGGCCGGGCCTCGCGGACCATCCGGCGTTATCAGGCAGCTCCTTCCGT
>JBMDXA010000136.1:0-24815 GCA_048594725.1 Candidatus Kapaibacteriota bacterium | reverse complement strand
GAGCAGGCGGCGGATCTGATGCTGAACGAGCTGCTGAAATGGGCCGAAGCGCTGAAACCGGTCCGCGCGTGAACACTCATACGTCGCGCAAAGACTCAGAGAGCGTTTTTTTCTTCTTCGCATTTCTTTGCGGCTCTGCGTCTTTGCGTGATTTTTTTCATTCGGCGGAATTACCCCGGTTATAGCAGCAACTGCTATAGCAGCAATTGCCGGCGGCTGGTGAATTCCATAAGCCGGCCGCTGGCAGGATCGGTGAATGAAAGCCGGTGCGCCAGAAGCTGTAATGGCCGGCCGTACTGGTACGGGGCGAACTCGCGCACATCCGGATACAGTCCGTCGTTGACGATCGGATAACCGGCCGACAGGAGATGTACCCTGAGCTGGTGTTTCCTGCCGGTCTCCGGCCTGAGGTGAAACCGGACACGGTTCCCCTCCCGTCCGAGCACGCTCACATGGGTTACCGAGTTCCGTATCCCCTCATCCCATCGCATTCTGAACCAGGGCTCCCCCGGCACCACCCCTCCCCTGATGGTGAAATTCTCCTCCAGCTCTCCGGTGCCCTCCCCCACCGCCAGATACTCCTTGGTAATTCCCCCTTCGGCGAAGAGCCGGTGATAGCGCGCGCGGGTAGAGGGATCGAGCGAAAAAAGCACAAGCCCTGCGGTTTCCCGGTCCAGCCGGTGCGCGGGAATCAGGTTCTCCAGACCCGTACTGCGGCGCAGCCGGAAGAGCAGGCACTCGTTGACATACGGGCCGGCCGGTACCACCGGCAGAAAATGCGGCTTGTCGGCAACCAGCAGATGACTGTCGCGATAGATGATCTCCTCCCGGAACGGAATGTGTTCCTCCCGGTGCGTCTCCCGGAAATAATGGATCGTGGTATCGGGCACATACGGTGTCCCCTCACCGACCGGGGTTCCATCGCTTTGCACCACCTTTCCCTCGTCCATCCTCCTGCGCCACTGCCCGGCATCTATATGCGGAAAACGGATAATCAGATAATCCAGGATCGTCGCCGGGGCAGGGGAGATCCGGGGTAGATGAAGCGCGGAGGATTCCGGTGCGGTGCTTTGCCGGGAGAGATCCGCCGGCCGGCCCGGTCGATCGGTCATGGGAGAAATGAAAAAATTACCAGACAATACCATTAAAGAAAATCACGCAAGGCCGCAGAGAGCGCCATATAAGGAGATTTTCATCTCCCCATCGTTTGAGCGCCCTGCAATCGTTGCGTGATCCGTTTTCCCGTCTACGCCCGCCATCCCTGCGAGCAGCGGCCAGACCGCGCTACGGCCAGTGCGGCATCCGGGCTGCCCGGCCGCCAAAGCGGTTCCCAACCGGCAGACGCTCCTACGAGACGGCCACCGCGCAGAGGATGGCATGGGCCACCTCCGGCTTGCAGATATCGGAATGCCCCTTGATGCATTGCTCCGCATTGAGATTGTAGAGCTTCCCCCCCTGAAACGGATAACTCGCCCCTGGCGGGAGCAGATTCCCCGCCACCAGCTGCTGGGTGCGCTGTGCACCGTTGCGGCCGATGCCGCCGAACATATCGCTGGCCTGGCCGATGGCGCTGGCGCTATCCCCCACGATGCGCGAAGCCAGCGGATAGGCTATGCCCACCGCCTTGTCGTGCACCGAATGGCTTATCAGGATAGGGCCGGTAACGTTCCCGTTCCGCACCACCCCATGAAAAAAGCCCCTGGTTCCTTTTCCGTCGTAATTATCGGAAAATCCATTGTGAGAAAATGCGGCCTGCAGCAGCGTCATCGTGCTCACCTTGAGCTGGTCATCCCCGGCGCCGCCATTGACGGCGGAGGTCACCAGACGGCCGCCGAAGCTATGCCCGATCAGATGGATTTTCAGATCCCCCTTCCTGCCCCGAAGCGCCCGCAGCAGTCTGCTGACCCCATTTCCCCCAACGGTTCCGGCGCGCTTTTTCATGGTATAATAGGTGGTGAAATTCAGGAGGTTGCGCGCCCCCTGCTTTATACCATTCAGAAAATCTCCCAGTCCGGCCGCCTCGCCATCCGACGGTGGGCGCGAGCTGATTCCGCCCATGGATGTCGCCCTGCCGGCTCCCGCTTCCGGCGCTACCAGATCATCCTCGCCGAGCAGAGGATCTTCAAGCTGCTTGAGGATATGGCTGCCGGGGTTGCGCATGAATTGTTCGGGGATGTTCTCCTCCAGATCATTGCCGGCCGGAAACAGTTCGCGCATGATATCCACGAACCGGTTCTGTGCATCGGCCGATGTTTCGAGCCTGGGCACCAGCGCCTTCGCCTCGTCCAGCTTCCGGTCTGCATCCGGATGATCGAATCCGTTCTCCCCTTTCAGACTCTCGAGTTCATTCTGCAGCACCGCGTTCTGCGCGGCCGCATCGTGCAGGCTGGCGGCGAAGCCGCTGGGGATAAGCTCCGAATCGGCAAAACGCTTCGAGGGCCAGAAAATACCCAGCACGGCGAACTGGCGGCCGGCCAGACCTGCGGGCGTTCCGCTGTTCAGCGCAGCCCGCACCCGTGCGAACAAATCGCGGTAGAGCGAGCGAGCCTCCGCCATATCGTTGTTCCAGCCGTGGGAGACCACGAACAGATCGGTGATGGCGCCGGCACCGACGGCATCGAGAACCGCGCTGGCCTGATGCCCGTCGAATATTTCTCCGTCCTTCGTGAATTCGACCTCGTAATATGGAAACCCTGCTATATCGGCCATACCATACTCCGCGTTGATAATGGTGAGATGCTGTTTGCGGTCAGACCGATTGTATGGCGCGCATCAGATCGATAAGGCCATATCCCTGGCAATACCGGTCGCGCTTCAGATCGGTAGCGGTTGAAATGAATATCTGCTTGACGGCTTCCGGGTGCCCGATGAACTCCCGGCGCACCGAAAGGAACGCCGCGATCACCCCGGAGACATGGGGGGCGGCCATGCTGGTGCCGCTATCCTCGCGATACTGGCAGAGGGGAAATTCCGGCTGGCCGGCCGCGCCAGGCTCCGGATTTGCAGCATTTATCTCGTGCGCAAGCTGCTCGCGGCTGGCGCTGGAGGCACACGAGATGATCTTCTCTCCGGGAGCCACCAGATCCGGCTTCAGCCGCCCGTCGCCGGTGGGGCCTTTCGAGGAGAAATAGGAGACGCCGTAAATGTGGGGCATATCGCGATGCGTGGCCCCCACGGTGATGGCAAGTTCGGCATTTCCCGGATCATTGATGGTGAGCCCCATACCGGATGCGATGGTTCCGCGCGCCGCGCTTTTATGAAAACCATAACCGGTATTTCCGGCGGCCACCACCACCGCCACTCCCGATTTCACCAGACGATCCACCTCCACGCACAGAGGGCTCTGCCCGCAGGCGAACCATTCCGGTTCAAAATCATATCCCACGCTCAGGTTCACCCCATGCACGCGGATGCGGCGGCCATTGCCGTTCAATTCCTGGATATAATTCAGCGCGGCGATCATATTGCTGGCCCGCCCGCCGCCGCTGTCATCCAGCACCTTCAGGCTCAGGAGCTTGGCCTGCGGCGCCATGCCCGCGATACGCTTCACCGGGAATACCTGATATTCCACATTCCCATCCTCGTCGCGATGCCGTGCCACCGCGTTGATCGGGGTGCCATCGCTCTGGCACATCTCGCCGGCGATGATCCCGGCCACATGGGTGCCGTGGCCGAACAGATCCGTCAGCGCGCGCTCCTGATTATCCTCCGCCGTTCCGCTTCCGGTGAAGTCGGCATGTTTCAAGGGGGAGGGAAGATCGAGATTCTTATGCTTGATGAAATGGGGATGGTCCTTGTCGATACCGGAATCGAGCACGCCCCAGATGATCTCCTCTCCCACGGCGGTAAAGGAGACGTGCGCCGCATTGGCCTTCACGGTGCTGATGGAGTTGGTGAGGAACGCCTGCAATTCGGAATCGAGCCAGATGCGGTACAGTGCGCGATAGCTCATATCCACCCGCCTGCCGGTAGGTTCCGGGATCACCGCGCCGGGATCGCCGTCAAGCCGGACAAGCGCGCGTATGGTATGGCCGGAGAGCTTCGCGAACAGATATTGCTTTGTAAAGGCGCTCTTGATCCGGTCGATCCGCTGCCTGTCATCATCGGCGATAAGAAATCCGATAAGGGCATTCAATTTCGCCTCGGCATTATCGCGTCCGCCGGGATATTCCAGGTTGAGGTCGATGATAACCCAGTGCAGCGCGTCTTCGCCGGACGCCTCGATGGCACTGAGAAGGGGTATCGCGATAAATGTCTTATCGAGCGTCGCCGGAATAAACCTTGGGTTCGCGGGATCGGCAGAGGCAACGGCCCCGCCACGGAACCGCAATCGCGGCCGCGCGGCTTCTGAATCTCCCTCTGCGGGGAGTGCATCGGTATCGCCTGTATCGGACATGCTCCCTCCTGTGAATTCTCTCCACCGGCCCCGGTGAAGCCTGCATTTGTTGATGCTTCGCAATATCGGACATTCCCCTGTCTTCCGGACTACGCAATTTGTACGTATTCCGGCTTCGCCTCTCGCCTCACCACCGTAACTACCTACGGATATGCTTCCTGAGATCCCCGGTACTGTTCGCACGGAGTTCCACTCCGTGCGCGGTAGCAGCAGGGGGCGCCCAGTGGAACTCCGCGACAACACAACAACGGAATCGCAGATAAGTTTCACCAAAGTACGTAGAGCGGATTGCAATGGAGTTACGCCTTTTCAGACCAGGAAGACTGGGCCGCTCCTACGGAGCTTCCGCAAAAAAGAGTGCTGGCGCTTCGGCTACAGATAGTTGCCCCCTACGGGGGCCATGACAGAGCAACCATAGTAAAATCCGCTCTAGACTCCTCCAGTGGAGCTTCGCTCCTCTTTATCTCCGGATTTTTTCTGCAAGGATGAATATGGCATCTCCGTGGTGCAATTGTCCTGCACGATATGTAGTCCATATGTAGCATCATCCCTGTGAAAGAAATTTAGATTGTTGAGCAGATATGGATTGCCATGTAATTCATCCATGACATTTCTTCATTCAACGCTCTATTCCATGTCACGTTTTACCGCCTGTAGCAACCAGAGAATAATCGGCAGGCTACTATCGAAGCACCACATTCTTGCCGCACTGATCGTACCCGTCGCGATCTTATCCGGCTGTATGTCGCTGGTGCCACGCAAAACCAGCGCCGTTCCGCTTCCGAACGGCGTCATCGAGTACAGAAATCCTTCGTTCGACAATCGCATCTCAGCAACAGGATGGGCCTGTATAGCAGCCATGACCGCCGGAGGGGCCTACCAGGGTTATCACTCCAATCTGAAGCTGCGCTGGACCGGATGGGAGCGGAAGCCGGAGATACAGATTGCCGGCAACACCGCGCTAGGAGCCGTAGCGGGACTGGCCTCAGGTCTGCTCATCACCTGGATCGTGGGAGGAGAAGCCCCCACGGTTACCACCGACAACGCCGCTCTATGGCTGGAGAAGCTGGACGACCGGATGATGCTGGTTCCTTCCAGCACGGAATATCCGGGCCTGCCGCTGAAGAGTATTCAGGGCGTGGCACGCGCCAGGGACGCATCACTGCTCCCCCGCCCGGGCGAAGCCACCGCACCCTCCGCGATTCATTCCAGTCACGATTGGAGGCTCAGGAACTCCCTCTGGGATTCCCGTAAGAGCCAGGAAAGATACCTTCATGAATTTTCCGGGATTTCCCTGGCAGATATAATTTCTGCGGATTCCACGACCGGAGGCAGGAATGCGCTGGCAACCGGGAGCAATTATGGAGAATAAGAAATCATCCCTTCATAGTATTCTTCCGGCCATTGTAATTACGGCCATGATACTGTTCACCGCCCATGATTGCCGGTCGCAGAACCATGACGATATGAACCCGCCCACCATCGTCTGGATCAATTCATTTTACGGACCGAACAACGCCGGCATCGGGCTTGGAGTGCGGCATGGGGTCCTGGGAATCGGTGCCACCACCTTCGCTTTTCCGGGCGACACCACCTCCGGCATCGTTCGTCCCGGCGCCATCGGCATCAGCGTGGACATGTATGTGGCAGCCGATTTCAGCAACTGGATTGCAGCATATATGAACATCGGCCTTGTAGGAAGGCTGGGCACGTACCAGGTTTCGCGAGAGGTGATGGAGCGATATCAGAAGCACAGCGTCATGTCCATTGGTGGCGGTTTCCAGATATCGCTCGCTTCGCATCTGGTGCTTGGCATCGGCTACAATGCCCTGGTCGATCTCCCGGAGGAGGAGGGGGGAATGACGTATCACACCATCCAGTCGGTGGTGGGGCAACTAGGATATCGTCTCTAAAGAAATTCCATACAAAAAATGGGAGCGAGAAATCATTCTCCGCTCCCATTTCCACTACCGGTACGTTCCATGTTCTTCTACGCCGGCGAGGAAAGGGCCGGATGCTGCTGGGGTGTCCCGGGCTCGCCGGCACGGGGAGGGCCCTGAATCAGCGGGAAGCTGACCGTGAAGGTGGCCCCGGTTCCCGGACCCGCGCTGGTGGCGGCGATGCTGCCGCCATGAAGCTCCACCAGGCGTTTGCTGATGGACAAGCCCAGCCCCAGCCCGCCGAACCGCTTTGTGGTATTTTTCTCTCCCTGGTCGAACGGATCGAATATCGCATCCAGCAGCAGCGGATCGATACCGATGCCCGTATCGGCCACGGTGACCTGGTAGGTGCCATCGAACATGACGCGGCCGGCGATATGGATGCCCCCGGCGGCCGGGGTGAATTTCGCCGCATTTTTGATGAGGTTCCAGAACACCTGCTGCAGCCGCGCCTCATCCCCCCGCACCATGCAGTTATCGGAGGCCAGATCGATCGTCACATGGATCTGTTTGGCCTGGATATCGGCCTCGCTCACCGAGAGGGCATTGAGCACCACCGAGCGGATATCGACATCCTGGAGATGCAGCGGCAGCTTGCCGCGCAGGATACGGCTCATATCGAGCAGGTCATCGATCAGGTGGGCCTCCAGGGTGATATTGCGCCGGATGATATCGAGGTAGGTCATAAACTCCTCCGGCAGATCATCCTGTTCCACGGCGATATCGAGCACACCCAGCACCGGCGTCAGGGGGGTACGAAGCTCATGGCTGAGGGTGGCGAGGAAATCATCCTTGGCGCGATTGGCCGCCTCGGCCCGTGCCCGCGCCTCCTGCGTCTCCCGTTCCCAGCGTTTGCGATCGGAGATATCGATCACAAAGGCGATGATCTCCCCTTCGGCCTCCTCCATCGCCGCCGCGCCCAGCAGCACCGGCACAGGAGTGCCATCCTTGCGCACGTATTCCTTTTCGAACGGTGTGCAGTATCCGCGATGGATGATCTCGCTGATAGCCACGCTATCGGCATGCTCGTAGCCGGGGGCGGTGATATCGGTCCAGCGGAGGAGATCGCGCCCCATATCCTCCCGCGTATAGCCCACCATCGCCTCGAACGCATCGTTCACTTCCAGGATGATGCCGCTGGCATCCAGGACGATGATGCCGATCATATTGGAATCGGAGAGGCGGCGGAACCGCGACTCGCTCCGGCGGAGCGCATCGCTCAGGCGCTGCTCGCTCTCCTTGAGAGCGTACATCATCCGGTTACGCTCCATCGCATAGCGTATCGAGCGCTCCAGCAGCCGGGGGGTAAGCTCGCTTTTTAGCAGGTAGTCATCCGCCCCGGCCTTCATCATCTCCACATCGGTCGCATAATCGCTCTGTCCGGTCAGCACGATCACCGGGTGATCGTAGCCGCGCGCGCGAAGCTCCTGGAGCACATCCAGGCCGGTTTCGGCACCGAGATGATAATCGAGCAGGCAGAGATCGTACGACTCCGAGGCCAGCATCTGATAGCCGGCCTGCGGCGACGAGGCCCAGTCCAGCACGAACCGCCGTGCGGTGATATCGGCCAGCAGATCGCGGGTCAGCACATAGTCGTCGTTATCGTCCTCGATCAGAAGCACACGTAGAGACGTAGACGTCATCATTCTCCTCTATCTACCTTGCTGTGCGGGGAAGCTCCACGAACTCGATCCAGTATTTCCCCATCGTCTTCATCAGATCCACCAGGCGCTCGAAGGTAACCGGCTTGGTGATAAAGGAGTTGGCTCCAAGATCATAGCTCCGGAAGATATCCTCCTCGGCCTGCGACGTGGTCATGATGATGATCGGGATACGCCGGAGATCCGGATCGGACTTTATCTCCTCCAGCGCGGCGCGCCCATCCTTCTTGGGCATGTTCAGATCCAGCAGGATCAGCCCCGGACGGGGGCACGCTTCCGGATCGGAGAATTTGCCGCGATGCTTGAGATAATCCATCAACTCCTGGCCGTTCTCCACAAACCGCAGATCATTGACCACGCGGCTCTCCTCCAGAGCATCCTTTGTCAGCAGCCGATCATCAGCATCATCATCGGCCATCAGAATCGTGATTGTACGGGTTGAATTCATAAAACCTTACGCCGGGCGTTGATTGTGACTAATGGGAAGATGGACGATGAACGTCGTCCCTGAACCGGGGGTGCTCCGTGCGGTGATCATCCCCTTGTGCCGTTCCACGATCTTGCGGCAGACCGCCAGCCCCATGCCGGTTCCCTCGTATTCGGTACGGCCGTGCAGGCGCTGAAACGGTGTGAAGATCTTATCGAGATACTGTTCCTCGAACCCGATCCCGTTATCCTCCACGCGGATCTCGCAGAGACCCGGGGCACTCTCCGAGGGCTGCTCCTTGATCTCGCCGTGCACCGTTACGCGCGGGGGCACATCGGGGCGATGGAACTTCAGGGCGTTGCCGATCAGGTTCTGGAACAACTGGCGCATCTGCAACGGATCGGCCTCGATCCCCGGAAGCGCCCCCAGCTCCACCCCGCCGCCGCTCTGCTGGATACGCACTTCCAGATCGCCCAGCACCTCCTCGGCGATATTGTTCAGGCTTACCGGCACGAACGGCTGCGCCTTGGAGGCCACGCGCGAGAAGGTGAGCAGATCGTTGATGAGGATATGCATGCGCTGGGCGGCCGCCTGCATGCGCTCCACATAATCGGCGCCGCTGGCCTCCAGCATCGGACCGTACTTGGTCTTGAGCCGGTCGCCGAACGCCTGGATCTTCCGTAGCGGTTCCTGGAGATCGTGCGAGGCCACGAACGCGAAGTCCTGAAGCTCGCGGTTGCTCCGTTCCAGCTCGACGGTGAACTCCTGAAGCTTGGCCTCGGTCTGGCGCCGCACTTCGATCTCCGAGATGAGAGCGGAATTGGCCTGGGTAAGCTCCGCGGTGCGTTCCACCACCCGCTGTTCCAGTTCATCATGCGCGGCCCGAAGCTCCCGTTCGCGCTGCTCGCGGGAGCGAAGATCGCGGTTCAGCAGGATATACAGCCCCACCACAAGCGTTATGGCGAAGGCATTGGCGATGATGAAGGTGAGCGTGGCCTGGTTTCCCCCCTCGCGCGATTCGGCCGAGCGGATCGCCAGCACCTCCCGCTCCTGCCCCTCCATGATGGAGGTGAGCAACCGGATGGAATCCATCAGCTCCTTGCCATGCCCCTCCAGAACGGCCACCCGGGCCGCCTCCATCCCCTGGCTCTGCCTGCGGATGATGTTTTGTTGAAGGGTATCCAGGCGCTGCCTCACCTTCAGTTCCAGTTGCGGCATCAACTGGAGATAGGGGCTGTCGGAGATGAGCCCCCTTACATAGGTTACCTGGGAATCGATACGGTCACGGGCCGCGCGATACGGGGCCAGATACCCGTCGTCCCCGGTGATGATAAAGCCGCGCTGCCCGGTCTCGGCATCCTTCATCGTGGAGAGCACCAGTTCCAGCCCGGCGATGATATCATGGGAGTGGGCAACCTTCCGCTCGTTTTCTATCAGGGTGTTGATGGACCTGTAGGAAAGGAAGGCATTGATCGACACGAAGATAACGATAACCGCAAACGCAAGAGTAATGGCGCGTTCAGTAAACCATTTCATTCCACAGGCCGTGCTTAAGTGTTCTCCGGCTGCTTCAGATCCATCCCATGCCAGACTCCCATCTGGATGACCGCAGTACCGGCGGAGAGAAAAAGAGAAGATAGAGAATTGGGGGATGAGTTCTTAGAGCCCCTGCCGGAAGGGGGTACCGAACGGGATCGGCCGGCCGGCTGGTACCTGGCCGGTAAGCCGCATCCGAGGAGGCCAATGGGCGATGTGCCGCACCCGAGCGCATTGATGGTTATCGAATCTCTCCACGTCCCCGGACTTATCGGCTCCCAGGCACCCTGACTTCCGGACGCGCCTCTTGTTGCCGCGCTCGCCGCCGCACCCCGCACGAAGGGTTCGTACGGGGCACGGCGGCGAGGCAGGATATGGCGGTGATCAGAAGAGGAACCGGGTCACGGTCAGCAACCGCAACCGCAGTTGTAGCAGCAGGTGGTCATGCCGGAGAAGGAGAGCTTGTTCTCCCCGATCGGGTTGCCCCTACCGGAGTAGGTATTGATCCTCAATACCAGTCCCTCTTCGGTGACGCCGTAGAGATAACAGCAGTAGAAGGTCAGCCCGGTGACCCCCTTGTAGTTTATCGATCCGATCTTGATGACCTCGCCGGTTTCCAGGTCGATACGCACCAGGTACTCCTCCTCCCTCACCGATCCATAGAGATTGTTGTTGCAATCGAACACCAGGTCGCCGGTGAAGCTCAGGCCGATGTTCAGGATCTCCTTCCCCTCGCCGGTGACCGGATTGATGACGATGATCTGGCCGGATGCGGTGGCTCCGTAGATCACCCCGTCCTCCCCTACGGCCAGCCCCACCACCTCATTGAAACCGGTGTTGCCGATATAGTCAACCCTGCCGGTTCTGGTGTTGATCCGTATCAGAGCGCCATCGTCGGCGATGCCCCACATGGTCCCCCCATGGCAGGCGATATCACGGAGTTTGCCCAGGCCGAACTCCTCCAGATACCTGCGGATATCGAACTCCAGCGCTGCCTGGCCGGTGGCGCAATCGATACTGTAGATCTGCCCTTCGAACGTGCTGGCATACATGGTACAGCTCATAGTGATTCTCTCCCGATTGGTGATGATAGTGGTGGTATGGCGGCGCCCGGCGCACGGCCCCGCAAGTGCCTGAACGGAACAACGCGACGGCGGAAACCGCCCAGATTCCGGCATTGTGGTGATCGGCCGGACCCGGAGATGCAGATACGAATCCAGGCGGGATCGCATCCCGAGACCTCGTCCCGAATGGCTCGCAATCTACACCGCTCCCCTCACCGGCAGGAACCGGAAGCCGTATAATGCACACCGCCGGACGACTATGCCGCCATCCTGAAATCTCCCGCGCGACCGGCCACGCAGCCCTTGCATATCCCCCCCGGATTCGGCAAATTGCCTCCTGCCGCACATGGGCACCACCCGATGCGGCCCCCCGATATTCACTACCACTACAACTCCCTTTAGAGGGCACCCAATGGATAGACAGCATCTGCTGGAGGCCGCGCGTGCCGTCATGCGCCGCCGCCGCATGAGCCGTAACACCGAGGAGACCTATCTGTACTGGATAGAGCGCTTCATCCGCCATACGGGGGATCGCTCGTTGCAGGAACTGACCGACGAGGAGGCATGCCGGCATCTGTTCTCCACGGCCGCCGATCAGAACATCTCCCCCTCCACCCGCAATGTGGCGCTGAGCGCCGTCCTGTTCGTCTATAACGCCGTTCTGAACCGTCCCCTCGGCTGCGTCAAGGAACTGGAGCGGGCCAGGCGATCGCATACGTTGCCGAGAGTCTTCTCGCGCGATGAAGTGGCGGCCATGATGGAGGCGCTCAGCGGCGTCCACAAGCTGGTGGCGGGGCTGCTGTACGGCTCCGGGCTCCGCCTTCAGGAATGCCTTCAGCTACGCGTGGGGGATATCGATTTCCAGAACGGGAAGATCATGGTGCGCAATCACGGGCGCCACGGGGAGCGATCGACCCTGCTGCCGGAATCGCTCCGCGAGCCGCTACGGCTGCATCTGAAGAAGGTGCGGGAAATTCACCGGCTCGATCTGGAGGAGGGATATGGCGAGGTGCCGCTGCCGGAAGCGGTGGCGGGCAAACCGGGGGAGCATAGCACCGAGTGGAAATGGCAGTATCTCTTCCCGGCGGCCTACCGTCCCGCCGGCGGCCTGCGGCGACCCCACCTGGATGAGTCCACCCTGCAACGCGCGGTGAAACGGGCGGTGCGCCAGGCCGGTATAGCCGGCCGCGTGAGCCCTCATACGTTCCGCCACAGCTTCGCCGCACATATGCTGGAAGCCGGCTGCCCGGTAGCCACGGTGCAGCGGCTGCTGGGGCATAACCGGCTCCGCACCACGATGATCTACACGCAGCTTCTCGGCAACCGGAGCGGCATTCGCAGCCCCCTGGACCGGGCGGACGGATAAGGGGGGAGGATGCCGGAGGGAGCGCGCAAGGTTCCATGATCGCAAGCCCCCATGATGCACAAAGGGCTCCGCAGGGGAGCCCTTCATCGTATGTTCATCGTAGTTGTGCTGCACGAGCCGCGTGGGCTCGCTCCGCAGAGCCGATCTACTGCTGTTTCAGGAACGCCAGCAGCGCATCGTGGAACTGTTTGGGGGCCTCGAAATGGGGGATGTGCCCCACCCGTTCCAGCGGCACCAGGGTGGCACCGGGAATGGCGGCCGCGGCCGCACGGCCAAGCGCCGGATACTGCCCCAGCGTGGCACGCACGCTCTGGCTGGCCCTGTTCTTCCCCACCGCCGTCCGGTCCTCCTGCCCGATCACCAGCAGCGTTCTGGCCTTGATGCGCGGAAACTCATGCACCACCGGCTGCTCGTAGATCATCTGCCCGGTAAGCGCCGCCGAGCGCGCCAGACGGGGGTATTCCCCGCTCAGCGTCCAGCGATACTGCACCTGCACGTAGTTCTCGTATTCCGGCCGCCACTCCACGTAATAGGTCTTGTGATAATTACGGATGGCGTCCTCGGTCTGCGCCAGCTCCCCCTGGTACAACTGCTCGGTGGTGGCGTAGGGGATCTTCTCCCGGTAATCCTCCAGACCGATGGGATTTTCGAACACGAGATGGGTGACCCGCTCCGGATACATCAGCACGAAACGCGCGGCAACCATCCCTCCCATCGAATGCCCCACCACGGCAGCCCGGTCCACCCCGAGCGTATCCAGCAGCATGGCGATATGCGTCCCCATCCGGTGGAAACTGTACCCGAAATTCATATCCGGTTTCGACGACTTCCCGAACCCGATCTGATCCGGCACGATCACCCGGTATCCCCCCTCGCTCAATGCCCGGATGGTATTCTCCCAGTACGCGCCGAAGAAATTCTTGCCGTGCAGCAGCACAACCGAACGGCCGTTGCCAGTACGTGCGGGGCGTACATCCATATAGGCCATGCGCAGATCCAGCCCATCGGAACTGATACGCATATAGGAGACCGGATAGGGATACTCGTACCCTTCCATGGCGATGCCAAGCGGCTGGGGACGCTCCGGCAGGGACTGCCCGTTGAGCGGAAGAAGGGAGAACACGCCGAGAAGAAGAATGCAGAGGGGGAGGAGTGAATGCTTCATCGGAACCCTGAATCTGATTGTTGACGTTGCCGGCCTGAGACCCGGAAAGGCCGCAAACGATGGGCCGCACCGGAAGGCCGGCAATCGCCGGTTCAGATCCCGTCCCCCTCCTCCAGCCGCGCCAGGTTATCCATCAGCATCTGGCTGCGATAGCGCATCGCGGTCTCCTGCACCGCCTGGCAGAAGGTGGCGGCGATATCACGGTCGGCCCGCTTTACCGCCAGCCGGATGGTCCCCATGCGCGATTCCGGCAGCGAGGCCAGCGCCCGCTGGTTCCGGCTGCTAAGCATGATACAGGCCGTCAGCCCGAGGAATCGTTTCTGATACGTTATCGACCGCACATCCCCCAGCGGCACCTTGACCGTTGCCATCGATGTCTTCAGCATCCCCACAAGCGCATCAACCACCCGGAACTCGATGAGGAGATTCTCGCCGTCGCAGGAGAGCATCCCCTGCGTCTCGGAAAACCCCATATGTGAATCGATGGCGAACGGAACAGGATCGAGGTATTGAAGCATGTTCATATCTCCGCTGGGAATGATCGGCCGTACGTTCAGGCATCCGGCGGGCCCATCCTCCTCCGTCCGGAAAACCATTTCTCCCGAAAGATACGGACCTCCCGCGAAAGAAATCCGGGTGCGATGGTCCTTGCTACAGCTTCGTCAGAATATGGAGAGTCCGGGATGAATGTTTCGGCCCGGGTTCCCCCTCCGGCTGCACAAGCCTGTACAGATAAAGCGTCTCTCCGTTCCACCGGAAACCGTAGCGGGTGATCGTATCCCGGCCCTTGTGTTTGCTGGTTATATTCAGATAATCAAGGAATCCACGGCGGCCGAATCACAGGTATGATTTCGCCAGTAGAACCCTTTGCCTCCTCCGAATATTCCGATCGTATCCTCTGCGTTACCATCGTGCAACGATAGCGCATATATCCCGGCATGACCGGCCAGCCGGAGCGAATCGAACTGGTCCAGGGCACTATCGTAGAGATCGAACGAGTAGACGAACTGGCAGGATGCGCTATCGGAACGCACATCGAGCCAGAGAGGGCGTTTTCCCTGCCCCTGATCAATCGCGCGAAACACCGACCGGGTATCGTGCAGCGCCCTGTTGAACCGTGTGGTGATCCACCCCCCTTCCAGCCCCTCCATCACAGTTGCGAACCGGCCTGCCGTGGTATCGGTGCGCATCTCATCCCCACCGGGCTGCCTGCCGGAGCAGTCACAGAGAAACAGGGCCGGCACCACCATCAGAGATGCCGATTTATAGAATGCGCGAATTGCTGTCATCAGGGTGCTCATGGTGACGATCGACTCTTCGAGCACACTGGAGGTACAGTGTGTTCGTGTTTTTAAACATTCAGTGGAAATATCGAAAAGGAGCAGCGAGATAGAATTCTCCCTATTGCCCCTCGAAGCAGTTGTTTTTATTTCCAGCGCTTACTCTGTCCGTTACCGCCCTTGCGCTCCCATGAATACGTAGGAATCGACCAGTTCCGAGAAGGATGGAAGCGATGACTCGAATGTACTCCTATCACGCGCGGAGAGCACAAGAAAGACGACATGATCCTTCTCATCGATATAGGCCACGGCCTCGTAATTTTCAGGAGATTTTCCCAGAAAGGATTTCACGGTTACCGTTTTCCTCCCCACCGTTCTGGATGGCAGGTCGGTTATCACCACTTCGGGATCATCGCTTGTAAATCGCGTCACATCATATTCGATCAGCGCTGCTCCGGTCTGGCCGCTATCCTTGGCCGTGACGTTCGTGTACATCACGGTTCTGGAATCGGCCCAGGATGAACCTTCCGGATAGAACACGGCCGGCACTCCATTACCTGCTCCGCTCTCGGTATCCAGCACCCATCCCCGTGGAGGAGTGATGCCGAAGGAACAGCCTTCATGCAGGATGATCCCGGAACGCATTTCCGTATCGCGTGTGGCGAGCGATGAAGTCTGTGCGCATCCGGTGGCGATGATAGAGAAACAGTAAGAGAAAATAAGCGGGAGAATATTCTTCATGATAAATACTAAACCTGTGCTGATTATTCTGCCATGCTGGCCGGGTACAGGGGAGTAAAATCCCCTCTCATAACCCGATGCCGAGGCAAGCCAGAGCGAATATACACTCCTTCCGGATGACGCCCTATCAGAGGATAGTCCCTGGGCTCCGGAGATGACCAGGGACTTTGATGTACTTACGCCTGTCGAATCCCCTTCAAGAAGCCCATGCTATCAGAATTCTCCTGTACATGGGATCCCCGTGTAGGTACACAGCCCTGGGTGATCCGAGCGCTCTGCGCCAACCTCACAGTACCCAGGCACTATAGTTCCAATGGGAGGCGGATCTTTTATAAGATAGAAGATCCGACACCCACACAACCAGTAGGTTGGTCCCACCCATGTAGTAACCTCGCATGTATTACCAGGCGGCCTATCATCGTCAGGCCACCTATAGACACCTCCCCCCGTATCGATGGGATTGCCTCCTCCCGGCCCCCAGTTGTGGATGCCGGTGCCCCACCCGCCCTAGCCTCCATAGCCACCGCCACCAAGCGGACCGTCCAGCGTCCACCATGACCCGCCCCATCCCACCGGCTTACGCCCGCCGCTGCTACCGCTACCCCCGCCGCCACCAGGAGAACCCACATTGCCGGTGCCTGATCCGCCTGAGGTTCCTCCCCCCAGCCATGGCTCGGCTATACTTGGCTCAAATCCGAACACCGGTCCGCTGCCGAGCCAGTCCCCGGCATTTCCACCCGGATGCGGCGGATAGGGTGGCAATTCGCCACGGGCATCGGCCCGCACAGACAGAAGGCATTGCGTTATTACCGCAAGCACAAAAATTTTAACTGTAGAGTGCACAATGATTCTCTCATTAATTGGTGATGATGATCTTGTTCGTCTTGACGATCCGCCCGTTCTGCGCCAGCGTCACGAAATATGCGCCCGCGTTCGTTGCTCGATAGGTGACTTCCGATTCACCCTGTCCCCTGCGCGAGATATAGGGAGAGAACACAAGGTTTCCTGACTCGTCATAGACCATCACCGCAGTCTGGCCGACACCCTTCGGGCCATTGAACCGGATGCGGATATCCCTCGGCGCTCCGGCGACCGTTGAGGCCTGAAGTACCGCACCGGCTTCCCCGGATGCCTTCATCAGCTCGTCGATGCTGCGCTTGGCGTAGATGGGGCCGAACGCGGCGAGGTATTCCTGAACAGGCACATTTTCCAATGACGCAGACAATCCCACGGTGATCTCGTCACGGCGTATATAATTATGAGGGCCGGAGCCTTCGGCACGCAGCGTAACCCCGACGAGCACCGAATCGCCGTCGAGCGCCTCCGGCACCACATACGAGACCAGCGCCAGCACCGGGCGCGTACCATAGATGGCCGGCATGCCGGGAACCGTGCGGGGGAGCATTCCAATGCTGTCGAGCTGCGCCAGAGGACGGCCATCGCCGGCGCTCACCAGATGGACGATCATTTCGAGGGTATCGAGCGCGTAGTAGTTGTTGGTATCCTGGTGGTTGGTAGTGGGGTTATACCAGCCCATCGACCGAAAAAAACTGATGGTATCTCCGGCATGCACCTGAAAATTCACCGTGCGGCTGTTGTAGGAAATCACCTCGGCAGGTGCTGAAATGGTCTTACGACGGTTCCAGGTCATGAGCTTGATAAGCTCGCCATTCTTCTTGCACTCGGTAAAGATGAAGTCCGTGCGAGACGTGCCCCCATAGATCATTGCATACTGATAGGAAGGGGCGAACCAGGAGGTTGGAAGTTTGCTGTGATTATAAACTCCCACACTGTCCTGGATAACCACATCAAGTGGATGTGCGAGCTGTGCGGTAGCGTATGTGGTAAAAACAACCACAAGGACTGCTAGAATTACCCCCATGCGGCATAGGTATGGCATGCATACTCCATAAGAGGTTGAATGATAGAACTGTGGGGGGCACTACGGACGATTAGCAGGCATCAATGTAACGTTCCCTGAGCGGCCATAGTAGCCATGATGCCACGCTCCGGGACCGATAGCGGGATGAATCGGCAGCTCGTAGTATCGATTGGCGCGATATCTACAAGCTGGGCGACCAATCGCCATAAGCGAATATTAAAGCATATATCCTCCATAGGTTTATTCCATACATGACCGGAGGCGCAACCTTACCCTGGCAACATAGCCACTGGACAGAGCCGGCCCGGCTACATATCACCTACATAGCGTGGAAAAGTACAGGCCAGACGCAAAGGTTTCCGGCAGGGGCAACACGAGAACCAGCATTGAGCATAGTACCGGACTGGTATGCGGCACATTCGCCCGCCCGATACGGATCGCAGCCATTCAGGCCTTCGTTGTGCCGGAATGACAAAGCATCGGCAACGCAAGCCGGAACAGAACCCCATTGCAGGGCCTCCTGATAAAACTGCACGGCGCGAGAGGAACTGGCCCCCGATTCTATGATATCCCCCTCGCGCCGTGCGCCACCGGCACGGCTTCGCGGCATGAACGTGCCGGCCGGAATCGTATCGCTACGGGATGGCCCTCCCTCCCGGCGCCGGAGTATCGCGACGATCAGCCGAGATTAGTATCCGCCCGCCGATGGCAGCATTTCCCGCCCGGCGGGTGCCCGTGTCCGGCGCGCCGCAATGCCCCACCCAGTGCTCGCCATAGCAGTTCTCCCCCTCCAGCCGCGTCACCCGGCCGGTGCTGTCGTCGATCGTGACGACGATGATCCATTCCCCGCCGCCGGCGCATTTGCCGGTGTGGGTGACGATGCGCGCCTGCGCGCCGGAAAACGCCAGAAGAATACCCGCCGCTGCTATCAGAAGAACCATTCGCATGACGCCTCGCATCAGTATCTCCTAAGACATATTTTTAATATCTTAATGTAGAATTAAATTATCTCCTGTGCAAGCCCATTCCGTTGAATCGCATTTTCTGCCGGATTGCCGTCGCAATTCCAGGCAATGATCTGCGAGAGCCGGATTGGATGGAGGTCGAATCCATCCGGCCGCTCCTCCCGCCGGGGAGAGTCCGGGGCGCATCGCATGACCCCATCACGATTCATGCTCTGCTGCCTCGTTCCAGCCGGCTCCCTCCCCTCCGGCACACAACCCAGGCGGCAGCGCGATCCGGCCAGTATCTCCGGACCGCGCCTCCGGTGCCGCCTGTCCTGGTGAGGGATCGAAATCCGATGCGATCGGAAAAATCAGACGCGGCACGGAACAGCAGGCAGCTTCCGCAACAAAGCGCGCTTCATTCCGTGCCGCGCGGCCCCTGGTAGCGTTCAGCCAACATCCCCCTGTACCAACGGCCATCGCCGCACCTGCCGGCGGCGATCAGGCTTCAATGGATGCAACTTCGCTCCGGCAACGGCGCGGCAACAGTACACAAAGGTGGTAATCTCGGGGGGAGGGGTGATGGGAGCGGACCCGAAAAAGTACGCTTTCATGTACTCCCCCGCCCGGCCCGGCTGAGCTATGTTGCACCCTTTCCCCGCTCCCGGAACGAATAGGAAAGAGACGGAGGAACGCCCGGCAACGCCATCACATGCGGTACTGGTATGGTCGATGGATTCCGGCGGAGGAATGGGCCGCTCCTACGGAGCTTCCAAAGGGAAGAGAGAGGGCATCATTACTACAGACAGGTGCCCCCTCCGGGGGCCCACCACCTATGGTCCCCCCGTTGAACAGGCATCTCAGTTGCGGCAAGCCAGCGTACCTCGCATTCATTACGGCTCTGCCTTACCGTAGCGGTATCATGATTTATGATTGCCAGGGGCTCTCGTTTGATATCTGCAGAGACTATGGGAACACTCCTGTCCGCATCTCCGCTCTACCATGCCAGGACCGCATATGGCTCTCCGGATATTTCTCCTTCATGCTTGCTGATAGGTTGCCGGGCAGCATATGGGACGGGCAGGGTATGGTACCTATAGGAGCGTTCATACCGGCCCCCGGAGGGGGCACCTGTCTGTAGTACCAACCCCGCCCACACTTGCCGGAAGCTCCAGAGGAGCGGCCCGGTCTGAACCTGCCTAACTCCACCGGAACAGATACCGCTCATCATACTCCACTTCGAACGCACGCAGCAGATCCAGATATTCCTCCCTGAAATTCATTCGCCTGTGATGCTGCTCCTGATTCTCGATGTATCTGACAACCGACGCGATCTGCGACCGCGAGTACGAGAAGGCGCCGAACCCTTCCTGCCACCGGAATGTTCCCCGGACCCATCGCTCCGTATTGACATGACCGGAGGAGAACGCCTTGATATCGCGCACCAGATTCGACAGAGCCATCTCAGGCCGCAGCCCCACCAGAAGGTGCACATGATCGGGCATGCCATTGATCGCGATCAGTTTCTGCCCGCGTTGCCGGATGATGCCGGTGATGAACCGGTACAGCTCCGGCTTGAAACGATCCTGGATGAGCTTCTGGCGCTGATCGACGGCAAAGACGAGATGAATGTAGCGTTGAGTGAAGGTGTTAGCCATGACGGAATAGTTCCTTCCGGGGGCCTGGTTGGTGGTGATTGATATTTTCTCCGCTGCCGTGAGGATAGTTGCGGGAGAGGAACTACCCTTAAAGCAGATTTCATGACGGTTGCCCCTGTGGCAGGGGAAAAACCGGCCGCTCCTACGGAGCTTCCGAAATCATATACCGATAGGTTTTGCTACAGACAGGCAACACCTATCGGTATTGGCTACGGAGGCCACAGCTACGGCGATAGTACTACGAATCATCTGACGTTCGTGCCATAAACGGATGCCCCCTGCGGAAACACGGCAATTCCACAGGAATATGGACATCACTCATCTGAAATCGGCTTCAGAGAGCAGTTCAGATCGATCCATCTGATCGTAGCCGCCGCTATGAATCCCGTAGTGATGGCCCCGTAGGATGGACCTGTAGGTCCATCCCATCTGTAGTACCAACCCCTCCCACACTTGCCGGAAGCTCCGTAGGAGCGGCCCAATCTCCGATCGTCCGGACGCTCCGTCGGGATGAAAGTTCTCTCTATGAGCGGGGCACCCGCTACGGGCAGGTACCCCGTCCGGGGCCAGCACTCTCAACAAGTATGGGCCACAAAAAAGATAGAGCCTCGCTCTATCGCCAGGCAATCCGCGGCATTCCTCCTACCCCTCCGGATCGGGACGGATGCTGCCGGTAGCGGCGGCGGTCTCCGCATCGGCGGCATCCCTGGCCTCTCCTTCCTCGCGGATGGCCTGTTCCTGGCTCTCCTTTTCCCCGGCCACATGCACCTCGTCGCCCAGCACATCCTCCACATAGAGCATCTTCAGCAGCACCAGCGCCACGGCCATCATCGGGGAGGCCAGCGCCACGCCCAGACCGCCGGCCAGCAATCCCAGCACCACCTGCCCGAGCAGCACCAGCACCGGCAGCAGCGAGACCGTACGGCGTTCCACCAGCGGCGTCAGGAGGAACCCCTCAAGGGTCTGCACGCCGAAATACAGGAGCACCACATACAGAGCCAGATCGCTCCCCTGGGTAAAGGCGAGCAGTACGGCCGGAAGCGCCGCGGCAATGGGACCGATATTGGGAATGAAATCGAAGAGCGCCGCCAGCAGGCCGAACATCAGCGCCAGCGGCATCCCCAGCAGCCAGAGCCCGATGGCGGTGATGACCCCCACCAGAATCATGGAGAGGATACGCCCGATGAGCCACCATTTCAGCGTGTAGCCGAGCACGTTGAACACCTCGTGCGCGCGCTTGCGGCGGCGCACCGGCACCAGCTTGATGATACCGTTCACATAAAGCTTCGGCTCGGAGGCCAGATAGATGCCCACAAAGAGAAAGAGCGCGATATCCACGATCACCCCGAGCGTGGAGGAGAAGATGCCGGAAACCCGCGACATCACCGCCCCCGGTTCCGGGATCATATCCCCGGCCTGCTGCGGAACCTGCTGCAACACCCAGCGTCCCCACTCGTACTGCGAGAGCGTCTGGCGAAGCTGTTGCACTGAAGCGGGGAGCGTCTTCGTCAGTTCTCCCATCTGCTGTTCCACGCTGGGTGCCAGGAGCATAAACATCAGTGTAAACAGCCCGGCCAGGAGTACCACCACCAGCGTGAGGCTCCAGCCGTACGGAATGCGGGTTTTATCATGCACGAAACTGCTCAGCGTGCCCAGGAGCACCGCAAGCAGAACGCCCGCAAAGAGGATCAGGAGAACCTGCGCGGCCTGCCACAGAAGGAGGGTCAGCAGGATGAACGAGATGGTGATTGCCACCGCAACAAGTGCCCGCCGTGCAAACCGGTCGGATTGGGTGCTCATAGGCTCCTCGGATTTTGACGATGATACGGCGATTCGGCGAAACACCGAACCGCCCGGCTCTCATCCCTATCAACCCTTGGGCCAGCAGGGCCATCCGTTCTTCACAACTAAGAATTGATGTGCATCGGGGCACATTGTATATTCCCGTGTTCCCGGTCCAGAGAAGATGATGTGTCCCTGTTCGATTGACGCGATGACTGCCCACCCTGCTCCGCATGTGTTCCGCTCATAGCCTTGTTCCATACGGTGCCCGTGTGTTCCGTGGAACGGCTGTTGGGAGGAATTCCGGCACGATACGGTGATGCTCTGGCGCCGCCGCGCGTCAGGTTAGAAGCAGAACCAGCAGGAAGAGAGAGGCGCCGGAGACAGGACCCGCAAATAGTTCAGGATGCACGCGCGAGATCCCGACTGAAGACCCCCCCTCGCGGATTTTTTTACGCCGATATCCCTCATCATTATGTCCCGACAACGGAGCGTACAAATTCAGGAGAGCCTGGAGCATCTCCAGAAGCTGGAGCAGCATTATCGCGGCGAGGCCGAAGAGGCACGCGTGAAGGTGCTGCGCCTGCTCAAGGAGGACCCGCGCCGCACCATAGAGCAGGCCGCCGGACTGGCCGGCTGCTCCGAGAGAAGCGTCTATCGCTGGTGGAATCTCTACCAGGATCAGGGGCTTAATGCCATGCTTGGAGGGAAACGGAAATCATCCCTTACAAATACTCCGCGGATCGGCCGGGATGAGCTGGAGGAACTTCGCAAGAAGATGAGTACCGGCGAACTCTCCACCCTGAACGAAGTTCAGGAATGGCTTGAGCAGCGGTTCGGCATGCAGTACAGTTTGAAAGGAGTTGCCAATCTGTTACAGCAGCGACTGAAGGCCAAGCGTGTCTGGATTGTTCCGGAGGGGAATGAGGTGAAGATGAACTCGATCCAGAGCACGAAGCCGGTTCCGCAACCGACATCGGTTCCTGACAAGGTTCTTCACTTTTTGAACCGGTTGCCGCTTACGATCGATATGCAGAAGGCGGTAGATCGATATCGTGAGGCACTTATGGAATTCCTTGGCGAAGCCGACCGTGTCTCGCTTTATATCAACATAAGCTGTGATTTGACCTCTGAACCTTCAGTTATGGATTTTGCAAAATCTGGAGGGCAGAAAGTCATGATTACTGTAGATGCTGCTGTAGGTAATGAGGGTATAGGCGTAGCCTCTCATAATGATAGCGAACATCCCTCACAGCGGATCTTGGAAAATCTGCGAGCCCAGGGAGTCAAGCTGGATGAACATCATACCCCTGTCATCTATAACTACTACTACAGGGATGAATGGCTAGGGGCTATCTTTCTCTGGCGAGACCGGACAAAAACCCCGATTACGCAACGGACGAAAGACTTATTGACTCTCCTGGAACCATTTATCATCTATATGCTCTCCGATCTGGTGGCACGTCATCATTATGCTCATCCAGTTGACAGACTGTTCCATGATGCTCTGGAAGAGATGATGCATGATGGCGGATTGACTATGCAGGAACGCCGTGTCGTGACCTTCCGTTTGCTCGGCCATGCATACAAGGAGATAGCAGACAGACTGGGTATTACTGAGGACGCTATTAAAAAGCATCTCAGCGCGGTTCACAGAAAAACCGGGACAAGAAGCTATACCGAATTGTTTGCCAAATACTTTACACCACGCCTGAACTTGAAGGATGCCTGAGTCAAGGCATCCTTCCTTATTCCAACTCCCCAAAAGTGCAATTGTAAGCGGCCCTGAAAAGGGGCGAAGTTTGTACCAGTTCTTGCGAGCCACGCCAGAGTGAGCGTGAACGCCGGAATACTGTCGTCGGATACAAACGCACATTCCTTTTCAGACATACGCAATGAAACTCGCGCTCACGGTCCTCTCCCTCCTTGCAATTATCAGTGCCTCTATCTCCGCTCAGACTACAGCACAGGTGACTGTGGATAGCAAGACTACCACCTCTACATCTTTTCCAGTGCAGATAGGTGTGGAAACAAATCCCGATGGCACCTTTTACACGACCCGTGGAAGAGCACCTATTGTGATTATTGCAGTTGGGACGTACACTGTACGCAACGGTGTCCCTGGTTACGAGCTTGCACCCGACTCGATCCGCTTCAGCGGCAACGATGAAACCATCAACCGCATTCCGACCAGCAGGGTCTACGAGTTTCTTGCACGTGAGGTAGTGGTTCAGGGTTCGCTGCTGGGCTTTACGCCGGTGGCGAGCAGCTGCTCGGCGCCCACGGATGTGAAGGTCTACTCCAAGGCGTGCATCACCCGCGAGTGGCGCGGCGTGGCAACCCGGTTCATCCCGTGCACAACGGAGGAATCGATCTGGGAGTATAACGTCTGCGGCACCAACACCATCGACGGCATGAACGTAGCCCGCGTAACCTATAACAACACGGTTGTCTGCCCGCCGACCGTTGGCTGCGACGCAACCTGCCCGCTGACGAGCATTCCCCTCCTGCTCCAGTAAGACCTGACCTGTACGCTTCGTATCCGCACAGGCTTCTTCGCCGGGTAAATCCGGACCCGGCGAAGAACCCGAAGAACGGGGAATTCATCCCGTTTCCCGGTTCTTCACCGAACAGTGGCCGGAATCAAGAGTCAAATTCCATTGAAAATCCTCTTCAGGGAACCGAAATGTCAGCGGATGCTTCGATTTGTCGCAGTATCTTCCGGGCTTTCGGGATGCTGCCGTGAGCCACGGCAGTCTCAGAGGTCCCGTATTGAGAGGTCCACATCGGAACAACGATCCGTTCAATATCCCAAACCCAACGGACAGGATACCATTATGCAGCGAGACATGAACACCCAGGCAGAAGACAACCTCGAGATCATTGAAACTCTCGAACAGTTCCATCGCGGCGAGGCACAGGAGAACCGCATTCGCATGCTGAGCCTGCTGGCGGGTCCCGGTATGGTGATAG
>JBMDXA010000135.1:0-9729 GCA_048594725.1 Candidatus Kapaibacteriota bacterium | reverse complement strand
GGGATCATCCCCGCGGATACGGGGAACAGGGGTTCGGGAACCTCAGCCAGGCCCTCTACCCGGGATCATCCCCGCGGATACGGGGAACAGAGGTATGGCAACGAGAGAAAAGAAAGGCGCCCCGGATCATCCCCGCGGATACGGGGAACAGTGCGCTGGAGATGGCCCGGGGGACTGGCACTACGGATCATCCTCGCGGATACGAGGAACAGGCACGCGCTCGATGGCCGGGATGTCTGCATCGGGGATCATCCCCGCGGATACGGGGAACAGTCGTCGGGAGTCCAGATCCTGGTGCTCCCGGCAGGATCATCCCCGCGGATACGGGGAACAGGTGGTGTCGGGATTCCGAAGCCTTCCGCACCCAGGATCATCCCCGCGGATACGGGGAACAGGCGGCGGCTGGTTCGTTCGCTAAACTCGCGGTGGGATCATCCCCGCGGGTACGGGGAACAGGTCGCGGATCTGGCGGCGGCTTTCAATAAGACCGGATCATCCCCGCGTGTACGGGGAACAGATTAAAAATTCAGCGGGAAAGGCCGGTTCCGGCCCGCCCGGCTACCGTTCGTCGTCTGGTAGAGTGGGAGAGAGAAGTATCGAAGGGCCACGAAGCCGGATCGGTGAACGGCCCGTCTCCGTGGCCCCCCTCATCTCTACGAACGGCATGGTTCGGTTGTCAAAGAACCATCGTCCTGTTACGCCCGCAATGGCGCTATCGAGAGATAGCCGAAGCCGAACGCCTTGGCCGGCCCGATGCCGCAGGCGAGCGTAGTGAGGAATGCGGCCGCATCGGTTACTTCCAGCACGCCGTCGAAGCGGACGCCCACATGCGGAAGCGAGACCTTGCGGTTATGGGCCACGGGTTCGGAGCGGCGGCGCGCCATCGCCTGCGGGGTCAGGGTTACGTACCGGAGCCGGAATCCCCCCACGAGCAGGCCATCCTCCCGGCGGATACGAGTGGCGCCCTGCCGCTGCAACCACTCCTCCTGCTCCTCGGGATGGAGCAGCCCCCTGCGGCTGAAGCGCACATGGGGGCGCGTACCGCTCCCGCGCAGCACGTTGCCATCGCCATCGTGCTGGCGTTGCCGCTCCACCGGATTTGCCAGCAGGCGGAACCCGAGAAGCTGCCCCGCTTCTATCGCGGGCTGGAACGGCCTTGGCCCGTCCACACCGATGACGTAGCCATCATCCAGCCGGCTCCAGTCGGGGAGCGCCCCGGCCGACTGCAGGAGCACCACCGGCCCCCCGTGCGCTCGCGATTCGCGCTCCGGCTCGATCCGGAACAGGAGACGCCCGGCCCGCTCCCTGTCGCCGAACACCTGGGTCACCAGCGTGCGATGCAGATCGTACGGCACGGCGACATCGCGGCGCGCCCTGGAATGCCGCATATTGAGGATCACTCTGCTAATGTGCACGGCTGGCCTCCGTGACGGAAGGATTCGGGATAAACCGTACCACCACATCGCGCATCGCGAAGCGGCGCGGCAGAAACGAGACGGGTTGATCGGGACGGCGGAGAATCACCAGACCATCGCCGGGATTGCCCCGCACCTCCACGACGGTACGTAGCTCGCGCGCATCCCGTTCCGGAAGCCCACGTTCCTCCCAGGGAGCAGCAGCCAGCACCTCCTCCAGCCCGCCCGGTCGCAGACCATCGGGAACTCTTATGGGACGGCTGGGAGGGCAGGCGCGGCGCCCCAGACAGAGTATCCAGCGGGGATTGCCGATAGCCTCGCCGATACGCGCGAGCAGATCGTGATGGGGGCTTTCCAGTCCCACCAGAAAACTGGCATCGGCAAGGAAGTAGCGTTCCGAGAGGGTCGTTCTATCGGGAACCCACCTCTTCGTTCTCCGCTCGGCGGACCAATGCACCGCCGTCTGGTAATCGCGCCGCATCTCCCCCTGGCGGTCCACGCGCACTCCCATCCGGAGCGACCGGATCTCCTCCGGTATCGGCTCGGCCCTATCTATCCCGAGCGCCGCGCAGACCAGCCCCACCACGCCGCTCTTACTCGGTTCGGTTCCGGTATCGCGCACCTCGAAGCGGCTCTGCACGCCCCACGCCTGCATGGGGCCGGCCAGCCGCAGCAGCAGAGTCCAGGTCATACGGCACCTCCACCAGTCCAGACCTTCTCCACGGTTCCCATCGCACGATCCAGCATCTCCGCCACTCCGGCGCAACGATGTTCCCGGAGGTTATGCAGCGCATTGGCCGATTCCACCACCGCCACAAACGGCAGTGCCGATCCATCGCCATACATGGCGGCCAGTTCCCCCCAGTGGTTGTCCAGCGCCGCCACCGAGGCGGCCACAAGCCCCCGCTCCATGTTCGGGCGCACCGGTTGTTCAAAGGCATTGGCGAGCGATACCGGCTGGCCTCCGTTGGGACGCACCACCGCGAGCACAAACGCGGGCTGGGTATAGGCGGCCGTGGAACTCTGCTTCCCCGTCGGTATGGCCGCGATGGCCCCCTTCACGAACGCGCGCAACCCTTCAAGCACCATCGTACGGGCCTCCCGGCGGCGTCCCCCTCCAAGATTGCTGTAGAGCTGCCCCACATCCACCACGGCGTACCGGTAGAAGCAGGAGGAATTGAACATCGTGGTGCCGATCATCGCCGCCCCTTTCTCCTCATCTTTCTGAAGATCATCCACGGCGGTGAAATAATCGAACTCCATGCTGACCCGATTGGTGCTGATAGCGTGCGCAACATGGCAGGCGGCATCGATATTCAGCCTGGTATTTTCAGCCAGCATCCTGCCGAACAGCGCCACATCGGCGGTAGCGACCGAGCCGTCGTACGCCTTCATATATTCATCCACCACCGGCTTTACCGCATCATCCAGGACCGATTCGGCGGCCTTCGTCTTTTTCCCCTTCACTTTCGCTTTTTTGTCTCCCTCATCGGCTGAAGTTTCATCGGCGGCAGCCCGTACAAAAGCGGGCGCTATGGTCTCCCAGGCATTGTTGAGGCGCGCTGCCAGAGACTCCAGTTCATCCGGCCCCACATAAAAAAGAACGTTCGTCTCCCCATCGGTATCGGTGGCGCTTATCAATTTCCCGACTGCGGCGCGCGCCACCTGGATAGCATCACCGGAATTACGGCCATGATATTCCGAGAGAATGTTCGCGATTTCCTGCGCCGATTTTTTCGTGCGCCAAGCGATGCGCCCTCCCAGCTCGGCACCGAACGCATCGGACCAGCGGATGCTCCGCTTCAGGCATTGCGATGAGATGCGGGCCCGGCGATGGCCGCCGAATTCGGTATCCTTGGGAGCACCGGAATCGTCGCGGTTCAGGTTGTGCGGAGGGAAATTCTGAATGATGTGGAGTTCGAGCTTCGGAGCATTTTTCTGCATGATGGTACTGGTTCCTTGTAGTTGGTGCGAAAAAAAATTATAGCCGGATGGAGAGGAATTATTAGTCACGGGAATCATCATCATTCCCGCCGGATGCGCCCGTGCCGGTGCCGGATGTATCGCGAACAACCCAGTAATCATGGGCCCAGCGGCGCTGCACCGTACGCGAAACGCTCTCCCAGCGGAGCAGGTCATCCAGCAGGCGGCCGTAATCGACGGGGACAGGCTTCTTCTGCCCTGATGCAAGACGCGCGACGATATGGCGCAGACGCACCGGAAGATCCTCCCGATCGGCATTCAGCAGCGCGCCGACCAGAAGATCCAGGCTCTTTTCGCCGACGTCCCCCAATTCATCTCCCAGCAGACGCAGCGATCCTCCGAAAGAGGTATCATCGTTGCAGCTGTTCTGATGCATGGCGAACAGACCAGCCACCAGCAGATACGTTTCCACCCTGTCTTCTTCTGATGACTTCTCCGGCAGAACATCACCGAGCACCGTATAGGCCGAGAAATCCCGGCCGTAATCGACAAGCGAGCGGCGCAGCAACGCCAGCGAGGCACGGTCTTCAGCGTGCTTCAATCGTTCGAGCCGTGCGATGAACCGGGTGACATTTTCATTCCGGACCCGTCTCTTCGCGGACGCAGTTGTTGTCATGGTAGAGCCTCCGTTGTTTCGGCGATGGATGCGGTGGGCGGCATGGTGCCGGGAATATCGTCTTTATAGGGAGCAGCAGGACGCAGCGCTCCCCGGCCTTCTACCACCGCCTTCAACTGGCGGGCACTGGCGTCCAGAGAGCTTGTGGCCGCGTCGTATGCGGCATAGGCGGTACGGTGCAGATGACGGGTCCAGCGGTTCATCTGCGCGGTGGCCCAATCGGGATCGGATTCCGGATCAGGCGCCCCGGCGATATCACGCAGGAAGTCGTAGAAGCCGGCTTCCAGGGCGGACCAGTAGCGGGCGTCGGTATCGAGCGAGCGGGCCAGCTTCCTTGCGTCCTCCTTGTCGAGCGCGCCGAGATCGGTGTACTCCTTGCTCGGATGACGCAGGCCGCATGCGGCAAGAAAGATGGCCGATGCCAGATAGCGGCTCTGCACCTCGGCCCGTTCCAGCGCCCGCACCACCTGTAAGCTCCGCTCGGACTTGCCGAGAATATTGATGAACAGCGGGAGACGCTCGCGCCGCCAGAATTTTATGGTCCCATCGTTCGCACCGCGCGTCCGCAGAACGAAGACATCGATATCGAGCTTTTCAAGGCCCAGCGATCCGCGTTCATTGTACAACCATTGGAACGTAGGGGGAGGAACGCCCTTCCCCGAAGCAAGCGTAAGAAAGAGCGGGGCGTCGCGCCACAGGGCCTTGCCGGACTGCATGTTGTAGCGGCGGGGACCGGTCTTTTCATCGTGGATGACCGCCATATGCGGATCATCGGTCTGGATGGAGTCCTCGATATCCCCTCCGGTGCGAAGTATGCCGGCAACCACCGCCGCGCCGTCCCGCTCCCCGGCAATCAGCGTGATGCGGCGATGCTGGAAGGTGAGATGATCGAGCAGCCCGCGATGTGCACGTTTCTGCTGCACGGGAGATTCCGGGCGTTCCCAGGCGGGAACATCGCCGCCATCCGCATCATCCTTCATACGGGCATAGGAAGCCGGGGGAGCGTTCAGCAGCAGCGCATGGAAAAGGCTCGCGCCGGAGAGCCAGAAGATGGCTCCCCCCACCGCCGGGGAATTTCTGTTGCCGGTTTTATAGGGATTGCTGAGCAGCCCCCCGATGGCCGCATGCTGGCTCGCCACCAGACCCCGCGCCGCCTCGGCGGGAGTATAGGTGTTGGCTTTATTCAGATCGTCGTGACTGAAGAGCGGGGAGGTATTGCCCCCTTCATCCAGACGGAGCAGCCCCACCGGGAGGACCCCCTGCCCCGTGTTGGAGCGGACCTGATAGAACGGATGTTCCGGATGGAAAAGATCGAAGCGATCGCCCCAGCGATCGAAATATCTGCTGATGGCAGAGGCATCGAACCTCCCCGTATCCCAGCACTCGCGCCATCCTTCGGGCTCACCGGTCTGCGGGAATATCCGTACCGACAGAGCCAGCAGGAGACGATAGAGCGCGGAGACCTCCATGGGGTTATCCAGTGCGATCTCAACGATTTCGTGCGCGCGCACCAGCGCATCGCGCAGTCCGACGGCGCCATGACTTCCATCCGGAAAGCGGACCGGAATCCATGGGGCGGTACGGAGATCGTATGTGGGCATACTCAAACCTCTCTTGTCGTGTGTCTGATGATACCGTAGGTGGTATCGTATTGGAAGACGAATGTGGTAGCGGGGCGGCGCCAGTAGCCATTGCGAAACACCATGGCGTGATAGCGCGCCAGCGCGGGATTTTCATCGGCAAGGCTGCTCCAGCGCTCGTCGGCCATCAGCGCGGCCACGGCCGGCATATGATTGCCGGAGAGGCGCAGGCTGCATTCCATCAGCCGCCGCGTCTGCCCAACCGTCAGGCGCGCGGCCGCTGGCAGGGGTTCGGCGGTGCAGCCAGGGTCCAGCCACAACGTCCCGTCGTCCGATTCATGCAGGCAGACCACATCGAACGAGGGGCCGCCGAGACGGGTGAGGGCCAGATAGGCGGGATGGGTTTCCGCCGGGGCATCATCCTGCTCGGCGAGTTTCGGCGCGGTGCGTTCGGCAATCGTGCGAAGCTCTCCCGGCGGGGGAACCATGCGCTCGGCCGCCTCCCGTCTCTCCTGCACATGCCGGTCGCGCAACTCCTTCTCAGCCGCGTTCCAGAGATCGGCCGAACGGGGATTCAGACCGGCAGGGACCAGTGCGGCATCATCTCCATAGACTCCTTCTATCAGCGTGCGATAGTCGCCGGGAAGGCTCCAGGCGATACGTGCATGCAGCAGTTGCCAGGTTCTATAGAGCATCGCCTTGTCGTAGATCTTTCCATTGGCACTTATCTCCCTGATATCCGGCAGCTCCCCGGCTGCGGGCCTCTCGATGAGGATATGCAGGACGGGGGTGGAATAGAGCGCGGGCCGTTTGTTCAGGTGACGATCCTCGTGGCGATGCAGGCGGCCGGCACGCTGGAGCAGAAGGTCGATCGGGCAGAGATCGCTGAACATCACATCGGCGTCGATATCCAGGCTCTGCTCGGCAACCTGGGTTGCCACGAGGATGGCGGGCTGGCCGGGAACCCGGCCGGGACCGAACTGCCGGAGAACATCCTCTTCGATCCGGCTCCGTATCTCGTACGGAAACCGGGCATGGAAGAGATAGGAGGTGATGGGGAGTTCCGCATACGCTTCGAGTATCCGTATCACCTCGCGATAGATTGCCTGGGCACGCCCCACCGTATTGACGATCACCGCAACGGCCGCTCCCTGGCGGGCCGCGGCCACCACCGCCCCGGCGACATCCGCCGTTTCCGGAGAAGAGAACGAAAGCTCCGCCGATTGCGACAGCACGGCATCGAAGCTGTGCGGCCCCACTTCGGCGGCATCTTCATCTCCCTGCGCCGGTTCCCCTGGAGCCCGCACCTGCCAGACGGCCGGATAGGGCCTGTAGCCGGCCTGCGCATCCCCGGCGGCAAGGGGATGGCCGGTCCATGCCGCCGTCATCCGGCGGCGCGTGTCATCAGGGAGCGTGGCGGAAAGGAGGATGACGTTCGCACCACTCTCCCGAAGCCACTCCAGCAGGCGATGAAACAATGCATTCATATACGTATCGTAGGCATGCACCTCATCGAAGATCACGGTCTTGCCGGCAAGACCGATATGCCGCAGGAAGAAATGTTTTGCGTAGAGCACGCCCAGCAATGCCTGATCGACGGTGCCGACGCCATACGGGGCCAGAAGGCTGCGCTTCTTCGGCATAAACCAGCTGGCGGTTTCCACACGCGCCTCATCCGCTGCCGGTGGGCGTCCAGCATCTTCATTTCCTCCCTTCCCTTCCTCTTCGGCATCGTAGATCGTCTTCAGCGCACGGGTTGCATCGAGGAAGAGTTGGTGCAGCCTCTCCTGAGCGGGATGGAGCGCGCTCGTACCATGAACGAGCACAAGATTTGCCGCACCGGCCTGCGGATCATGCGCCAGCTGTATAAACGATTCAAAGCGTGCGAACAGAGCGTTGCTGGTAGCCTGCGAGGGCATGGCGATATAGATCCCGCTTCCATCCCCTGCCTGCTGCCGGAGCGCCAGATAAAGCGCGGCTTCGCTCTTTCCCTCACCGGCCGGTGCTTCAATGATGGTGAGCGTGGGCTTGCCGGGCGCACCGGCAGCGAGCCTCTCGATCATCACCTTCTGCAAAGGCCGGGGTTCCCGAGGTTTCCCCTCCGGCGTACGAAAGAGATCCCCGAACGGCATCATCCGCAATGCGGGCCTGCTTGCGAACCCCGCCTCTGCCAGCGCGATCCCGGCTCCGGCACGGCTCCTCGGGATATACCCGGCCAGAGTATCGCCATGATCGACCTCCGGGAATGCCTTTTCCATGGAACCGAGCCAGTCGGCCAGGGTGCACCACCCCGCAAAACTCATCAGCCACGAGGGCCAGGCTCTTCCCCTTCCGGCGATACGGGGAGGCAGTTGCGCCCCCCACGCCGCGGCCACCGCATCGAGGAGGTTGATGCGTTCGGTTTTCCAGACGTCGCTCCCCAGCATATCGCTGCTCCTGAGCATTCCCCTGCCACCGAACAATCCCCCCTGTTCCAGCCAATTATGACGGCAGACAAGCTTCCCATGATGGTAGCCGATCATGGCGGCAATGCCCTCGATGGTCTCCCGGCTCCATCCTCGCGCAGCGCCACCCCCGGAGAGCCAGTCGATAAGGATTGGAATAGAGGCATGCCCGTGATGCACACTCTCCCCTGGTCCGTATCCGGCGGCTTTGAAAGGGAATCCGGCGGCTTCCAGCCGCTCGCGCGAGGGGGCGTGCAACGATTGAAACGGAGGGATCGCCTTGCCGATATCGTGCAGTCCTATCTGCATGGACAACCATCGTCCCGCCGCTTCTTCTGCAAGACCAATCTCCCCGGACAAACAGGCTTTCATCGAACGCGGAAGGACCTGCTCCCAGAGAAGAAGAGCGGTATTGGCGACGTCGTACAGATGTGCCCAGAGCGGTCGGGTCCAGTCCGGACGCTTCCCCGATCGGTCGGTCTTTGCCCAGAAGAGACGCCAGCGCTCGGGGGTATCGGATGATATTATCATATGAGATTATTCTCCGTGTTGGCCGGATTGAACTACTTCATGCCCGCAGAACAATTGCGAGCGGGAAGAGAATACACTCCCTCGCTAAGCGAAACGGACATGAGAAGTCCGCTCTGCATGAAAATCTTCCGATATATGCCTGCACCGCAGCAATGGTCCGTAGTTGCATAGCGAATTCCGGGAGATGGATAAACGCGCGGCGATGCGGCGGATTTGCCGCGATAAACGAGGGGGAAATGTTTTCAGGGAATGCGGTCAGTGCACGTTGCACTCAATGCTCGTAAAGAGCACCGGCAAATAAATTACAGGCCGAATAGATGAAAAAAGGTACGTACCAGCTACATAGTCCTTGATCTCCACGGCTATAGAACTCTAAGCCTATCTCAAGATATTCCGATCAAAGCCAAGCACAAATCTGGCAAGACAAATAGAACAAGAACTTGAGATAGGCTACACGTTAAAACGCACTAGCTATAATGCTCTAAGGCATTTTCCACTCATCACTCACTGATCATGGCCGAAACGATTATTACATCGATGGCAGTAGTACCCACCATGAACGGCACTGAGATGCCGCCCCGGCTCTCCACAGATGGGACAACTCTGGAAAGGCGTATGATGTGATGGCCGCATAGAAGAATCCGGCTGCATCATTTTCATCACCTGGCTCAACCATTGGTCATCATCAAATCGATCGGTTGTAGGCAGAATCTTCAGATATGGGGTGAAATCCACGCTCAGCACCCCTACTATGGATACGGAATGCTTGGACTGCTCGATCGAAAAAGTTACTTTGTAGATCAAAGAACATCTCCTTTTGTATGCTTCACAGCTATATGCTTGCAAGGCTTTACATAGCTGTGAAGCACTGTTTGGGGATTGAAAGCCCGGACTTCGTAGGTCCGGGCTTTCGTTTATATGGTCGAATCCGATTGTCAATTTGCACAGGGATTCTGTCCTTGCTCACAACTTAGCAAAATCTTAGAGATGCCTCCAAATAAAAGAGGAATGCCCATTGTTTAGAGCATTCCTCTTGATAACCCCGCGGATACGGGGAACAGGGTATCCTAGCCTCCCTTACAGGGATGCTGTCAGGTTCATCCCCACAGATTCGGTGGGGAAAGAGATAAGATACGCCAATGGAGACGACTAGAAGGACT
>JBMDXA010000134.1:0-44992 GCA_048594725.1 Candidatus Kapaibacteriota bacterium | reverse complement strand
GCCGATGGTGCATTCGTCGGTCGATCCCGCCGTTATCGCATCGGTGATCTCCGGATGGACCGGCATCCCCGTGGGGAAGATGCTTGCCGATGAGATCCGCTCGGTGCTGACGCTGCGCGAACGCATGGCCGAAAGGATCATCGGGCAGGGGCATACCCTGGATGCGATCAGCCGCAGGATCAGCACATCGCGCGCGGAGCTGGACGATCCCAACAAGCCGGTGGGGGTGTTCCTGCTGGTGGGGCCCAGCGGCGTGGGAAAAACCGAAACCGCCATCGCCCTTGCCGATCTTCTGTACGGCGGCGAGCGGAACATGGTGACCGTGAACATGTCGGAGTACCAGGAGGCGCATACCGTCTCGGCGCTGAAGGGATCTCCTCCCGGATATGTCGGATTCGGGCAGGGGGGCGTGCTCACCGAGGCGGTGCGGCGCAATCCCTACAGCGTTGTGCTTCTCGATGAGGTGGAGAAGGCCCACACCGATGTGATGGAGCTGTTCTACCAGGTGTTCGACAAGGGGCGCCTGGAGGATGGCGAGGGGACCGAGGTGGATTTCAAGAATACCGTGATACTTCTTACCTCCAACCTCGGAAGCGATGATATCGTCCGCGCCTGCCGCTCCGGCTCGGAATCCCCCGGCCCGGAGGAACTTGCCGAGCTTATCCGCCCGGCGCTCGTGGATCATTTCAAGCCCGCGCTTCTGGGGCGCCTTGTGGTGATCCCGTACCTGCCGCTCGGCGATGCCGAGATCAGATCGATCGTCCGGCTGAAGCTGGCGAAGATCCAGGCGCGCTTCCGCGAAAATCATCGCGCCGACCTGCTGATCGACGAGAGCCTGATAGCCGCAATTGCCGATCGCTGCACCGAGGTGGAGAGCGGTGCGCGGAATATCGATCATATCCTCACCCAGACCCTCCTGCCGGAATTGTCCGGGAGGATACTGGAGCGGATGGTGGATGAAAATCCATTCTGGAGCGTACGCGTGACGGTGGATGACAAGGGAGGATTCGAGTACATCTTCGCCCCGCCGGAGCCCGCAAGCTTTACTCCCGCCCCGGTGGAACAGGATGGGGTGGAGGCTGGAGGACGGCCATAACAAAAGTTTGCCCGAAGGATGATGCGAGGGGAAATCTCGATCGAAATCCGAACGTACCATAACAGGAAAGGATCGTCATCATGACTTACCGTCAGGCCATTCAAGCGGCAATCGCCAATTGGGAGGGGATCTGGTTTCACGTGAACAAAAGCGTTCAGAGCGAGAACGCCGTGAATATTCTTCATAGGCTCATGGGCGACGATCCCCGCTACGACGACCGCCTGCACAGAGCCGTCGAGTGGTTCCTTGGCCGCTCGCAAGTGCAGTTCACCTACAGCACCATCCGGTACGATGCGCTCAGCACGACCTCGGCCCTGTACAGAAAATTGACCGAGGCGCTCAGGGGGGCCGATGCGCCGCTCCTGCAACCGGCACCGGTTGCGCCATCGTCGGTCTCGCGCTCATCGGCGCTCAGGGCTACCACTCCCACTCCGCCGCCTTCCTCCTCCAGGCCCCCTTCCAGCGTGCGCCCTCCGACGTCAACCCTGCCCACTCCCACTTCCAGTGCGCGGTCCACAACGCCGTCGGTGGCTCCTGTTCCTTCCTCCACCCGGCCGGTATCCTCAACGCTTTCAACGCCTTCCAGGGCTCCATCATCCGGCGCTACCGTGCCATCATCGTCAGGTGTGCTCCCTTTTTCGAGACATTTCGGCGAGTGGAGAGCGGTCGAGATCACCGATATCCCCACCGCGCATCATGGGCGCTATGATACCCGGCCGGATGATTTTCATGCAATCAATCAGAGGGGGAGCGCCCAGATGATCGCCCAGAAGGTCAAGGGGCTGGGGAAGAAGGATAAGGTGGACGAATTCGGAGAATACTGGATCGAGATAGGGCGCCTTATCATGAAAAGCAAGAAGAAGGTGGGCCGCTGTTTCAGTTGCTCCGGGATTGCCGTTTATACCCTCGTAAAAGAGCGGGAACATGACCACTGGGTGATTCTGGTGGTTGGCAACCCCAGCCGCGATCATTATTTCGTGCTGGTGGGCGCATCGCTGGAAGCGATCAGGGCCAAGGATGGCTATGTGATAGATATCTGGGACGGAAATCTTTCGGGAACGCCTCCGGTGCACCCCATCAAGGGGTTTAAATACATGGACAAGCATGTCATACCATGCTGCCTTATCATGCCGGAAGACCGGGAGAAATTGCGCACATTTATTCGGGAGAGGGAGAGCGACGCAGATTAAATGCCGGTTGAAATGCGTTCCGTTCCGTGTGGCCCCGGGCATCCGGGCCAAGGACGGCGAACCATATACCGGCCGGTAGAGTTTCCTATTTCATACGTTTTCTCCGGAATTAACGATGCCTGCCGATACCTCCATCTATCTCTCGGTAACCACCCCGCTGGCGGCCGATACCTTCGAGGTTCTTTCCATCAAGGGGGAGGAACATATCTCCGGCATGTTCTCATATATCGCCGAGCTGGGCTCCTACGATCTGAACGTCGATTTCACGGCGATTCTCGGAAAACCGGTCACCCTGAATATCACCAGCGAGGATGGCACCGCACAGTATCGCAATGGCATCGTTACCCGATTGTCGCAGAGGATAACGCTCGATAATCAGATCGTCTATATCGCGGAGGTTTCCCCCTGGCTGTGGCTTCTGACGAAAAGCTCCGACTGCCGGATTTTTCAGTTGAAATCGGTCCCGGATATCATCAAGGCGGTTTTCTCCGATCTCGGCCAGTCCGATTTCAAGGATTCGCTGACGAAAACCTATTCCCCCAGGGACTATTGCGTCCAGTATAACGAGACCCATTTCAATTTCGTCTGCCGGCTGATGGAGGATGAGGGGATATTCTATTTCTTCACCCACGAGGATGGAAAACATACCCTGGTGCTGGCCGATGATATGGACGCTCACGCGGTATGCCCCGGTCTGGCCGCCCCCGTGCATTTCAAACAGTTCGGCGCAAGCTGGAGCGAGGAGGATGCCATCAGCGCCTGCACGCTGGAGGAACAGGTGGTCTCGCGCGAGTACCGGATGACCGACTATAATTTCGAGACCCCCGCCACCGACCTGCTTGTAACCGTGGAGGGAACCACCGCCGATCTGGCCGGGAAACCATCGCTGGTGGAATATCCCGGCGGATATATGAAAAAAGATGATGGGGAGAAGCGGGCGAAAGTGCGCATCGAGCTGCACGAGCTGGCAATGAAGTCGATACGGGGAACGAGCAACTGCCGCGATTTTCTGGCCGGCTGCAAATTCACCATGAAGGATCATTATCGTGATTCCATGAACACCGACTATGTGCTCCGCTCGGTGAGCATGGCCGTTACGCAGGGGAAATACGAAAATTCCTTTACCGCCTTTCCCGCCGATGTCCCCTTCCGTCCCGCGCTGGATACGCCGCGGCCGGCGATTCATGGCTACCAGCTTGCCACCGTGGTGGGAAAAAGCGGCGAGGAGATCTGGACCGACAGCTACGGCCGGGTGAAGGTGAGCTTCCCGTGGGATTCGCGCAGCAAGGATGATGAAAACAGTTCCTGCTGGGTGCGCGTGGCCCATCCCTGGGCCGGAAAGGCCTGGGGGACGATAGCGGTTCCCAGAATCGGCACCGAGGTGCTGGTGAGCTTCCTGGATGGCGACCCGGACCGCCCTCTTATCGTCGGCACGCTCTACAACGCCCAGCAGACCGTTCCCTATACCCTCCCCGACGAGGGAACCAAGAGCACCATCAAGACGAATTCCTCCAAGGGGGGAGGGGGATTCAACGAGATGCGGTTCGAGGATAAGAAGGGCTCCGAACAGATCTTCATGCACGGGGAGAAGGATCTGGATCTCCGTATAAAAAACGATGCGAAGGAGTGGTACGGCAACGAGCATCATACGGTCGTGGTCAAGAACCAGTATACCAAGGTCAGCGAGGAGCGCCATACCACGGTCACCAAGGACGATATAACGAAGATCGACGGAGAGCGTAACGCCACGATAGCCAAGGACGACAAGCTGAAGATCTCCGGCGCGATGCATCTGTCGGTGGCCGGCGACTGCAACCAGAAGGTGGACGGGAATATGTCGCTGAACGCGGCGGGGAGCCTCTACCAGAAGTCCGGCATGAGTCATGGCGTGGATGCCGGCCAGGAGATCCACCTGAAGGGGGGGATGAATGTGGTAATAGAGGCGGGGATGAGCGTGACGATCAAGGCCGGCGGCGGTTTCATCGTGGTGGGGCCGGCCGGGGTTACCATCAGCGGCACGCCGGTGCTTATCAACAGCGGCGGCTCGGCCGGCTCCGGCGGCGGATGCTCTCCCACGGCGCCCCAGGCACCCAAGGCCCCCACCGATGCGAAGGATGCGGCCGCATCGTAGAGCGTCGCTCCAGGCTATATCATATCAATAAGGAGTTTCGATATGGGCGTTCTGAAAAATCTGGTGAAGACGGATGCCGATAGCGCGCATAGCAACATCGCTACGCTCATCGAGGTGGGGCTGCATTCCTCTCATGCTCTTACCGGTGCCATCGTGGTTACCAACCAGGCAAAGGATACGGTGCTGCTGCGGGAGACGGAGAGCTATCACAGCGAGGGGTACCATGTGGAGCAGGGGCTGCTCGCCAAGCTGTTCGATTTCAGCAAAAGCAGTGGTGTGCCGTTCAAGCTTCCCGCCAACAGCCGGGTATATCTGTATGTCTATAATTCTCCCTGTGCGCAGTGCGTGGGCAAGCTGAGCTTCGCATTGAGAGTTGCCCCCTGGGGATCGAAAAATCCCACGGTGGTCTGGAAGCTCGGTTTCACGAAGCTCTATCTGCAACCGGACCGGCGCGACGGCTATCCCAGCGCGGCTGCTGCCCGCGACGATTACAACGCCCGGCTTCTGGCCGCCGGGTGGCAATGGAAACAGGTATGAGGTGAGAGTATGGCGATTCATGTCTGTAGCGGCGCCACGCTTCAGTGCAGCTTCGGCGCCGCGCCGGGAACCCTGATGGTGCTTCCGGCGAACCAGTGCATCACCAGCAACATGCCGGCCGCCACCATCATGGACAACGTTCCGATGGTGAACATCATGCCGTTCGGTATGTGCTCCTCGCCCGCCAATCCTACCGTGGCGGCGGCCACCGCTGCGGCGCTGGGTGTGCTTACGCCCATGCCCTGCATCCCGGTGATTCCGGCCCCCTGGGTACCCGGCGCCCCTACGGTGCTCCTGGGCAACTTTCCGGTGCTCAACAACAGCTCCAAGCTGATGTGCGCCTATGCCGGGGTGATCCAGGTTCTGGTGCCGGGACAGTTCACCGAGATGGTGCCGTAGCGCGCCGTGTGATCCGCCCCGGTCTCCTCCCGCATCATGCGGGCGATGAATATATTTATCGCTGGTAAATATATTCTGGTATATTTTTAATCTCCACCGTACTTTGAGTTCCCCCGCAAAGGTTCGCTCATCTATACTGGAGTATGCAGTGAAAGTACTATCGGCGATTCCCTTCCTCGTCTGCATGGCGGGGGTGTGCCAGGCAAAGACCGAGTTCAAATCTACGGCCAGGGATTGCGATGGTTCCACGGTCGGGTGGTGGAGCATGTCCCGCTACGACGACGGGCGGCTGATTGAAACCTGGGGCGTTGACTGCAACGGACGAGAGTATCATAGCTCTGGCAGAGCGGTCGTTATCTCCGGCCCGCTCTCCGGCAGCATTACTGATACAGGGATCTGTGGCACGACATCCGCCGGAGGGTCATGGCACGCGGTCGTAACCCGCGATCAGGGCGGAGTGCCTGTAGCAGCGTGGGGACGCGACTGCGCGGGGAACTACTGGCAGTTCGTCACCAGTCCGGCATCGGCCAGCCAGAGCACCACGTCCAGCGCGCCGGTGGTAGCCGGAGAGCGCGGCATCAGATAGCCGCCCCGCCGCTCCGTATGAATATCGGAAAGTGAAATCGCCCCGGATGGATATGGCCGGGGCGATTCCGTTATCGGGGCGACTCTCGTAACTGATGATACCTCATCGCCCCATCACCAGCCCTATACCCGTATCTCTTGCCTGCGGGGCGCTCCGGCGGCGGCCTGCCCCGGTATTCCGGCCCCTGCGGCGCATCGCGCTCTACGTATTTCTTACGTAGTCCCTTCCCCTCCGCAAACCGCTAAGTTGCCCGCATCTCTTCCATCCTCCGGATGGAGGAGGCGCGTTCGAAATAGCTGTTCTCCCCCTGATCGTGCATGCTATTCATCGCCATTCCCCTCGTTTACGATGTCCGATTTCACCATCGCCGGCATCACCGGTGCGCACAGCGTTCTTCGGCTGGCGGCACTCCGCACCTGTATGGCCTTTGAAGCGACAAGCCTATAATCATACACTGAGGGAATACATCCATGCCTACGAAAATCACCTGGACGATGGGCGTTCAGGTTACGGGTGGACCGAGTTTCGCGCTCTCCGGCTCGACCAATGTCGATGCCTACGAAGTAATCAACGTAAGCCTGCCTCCGAAGGCGGCGCTTCCGGCCGGCGTCACCGAGACCAAGATCACCGTGCAGCCGGCTGGCAGTACCCTGTCTTTTCTGATGATGCAGGCCGGCAGCTATGATCCGGCCAACAAGCTCACCTACACCGTCGATGCGGTCACCGACAAGCATTCGGTGGATGCCCCGCAACTGCTGGTAGGCTCAGGGGCGGCCGATCTTCTCGACAAGGCACTTCAGACGCTTTCATTCACGCACGATTCCACCAACCCGATACTACTGACCCTTGTGGTCGGGCGGGACGCTACTCCGGCGCTGCCGTAGGTGCCGGCCTTTTCAACGACAAGGAGATGATCCTATGCCTGTCACACCAACGTATCCGGGCGTATATATCCAGGAGATCCCGAGCGGAGTCAGAACCATTACCGGAGTGGCTACCGCCATCACCGCGTTCATCGGCCGCGCCAGGCGCGGGCCGGTGGATCAGCCGGTGACCATCAATAATTTCGGGGACTTCGAGAGAGCCTTCGGTGGCCTCTGGCTGAAAAGCTCCCTCGGTTTCGCTGTCCGCGATTTCTTCCGCAACGGCGGCGGGCAGGCGATCATCGTGCGCGTGCAGAAAGGAGCGCTCCCGGAAAAGCTCACCCTGCTGGATGCTTCCGCTGCCGGTGTGCTCTTCATGGAGGCGGCCGATCCGGGCCTGTGGGGAAATGATCTGCGCGTGCGGGTTGAATACGGAGTGCCCGCCGAGGTGGCGAGCCGCTACGGCCTTGCCCCCGCCGATATGTTCAGCCTCATCATCCGCGATGGAAGCACCGGCCAGATCGAGACGTTCCGCAATCTCTCCATGGCCGACACGCCGCGCCGCGCCGACAGGGTTCTGGCAAATGAGTCGCGCCTGATGATAGCCGCCGCGCCGGCCGGGGGAGCCGATGTTCCGGAGGCCCACGCCGGCCCGATGCCGGTTACCGCCGCCGACTGGGATGATCCCGCCAGAGCCACCTCTCCGGTGATCAACGTCGGCACCGACGGCATTCTCGTGACCAGCACCGAGGTGTTCGGAAACGATGCCGCAAAGACCGGCATCAATGCCCTGCGCAAGGCCGATCTCTTCAACCTCCTCTGCATCCCTCCGTATCTCGCCACCGGCGACGTGGATGCCAGCCTGGTGGCCGATGCCGCCGTCTTCTGCGAGGAACATCGCGCCATGCTGCTGGTGGACCCTCCCATGAGCTGGACCACCAAGGATGCGGCCAGGACGGGCAGGGGAACCGATATCATCACCAGCAGCAAGAATGCCGCGCTCTTCTTTCCCCGTCTGAAGGAGGCCAACCCGTTGCGGGAGAACCAGCTGGAGGAGTTTGTCCCCTGCGGCGCGGTGGCCGGGATCTTCTCCCGTACCGACGCACAGCGGGGCGTCTGGAAGGCCCCTGCCGGCCTGGATGCCACGCTGAACGGCGTGCAGGCGCTGAGCGTGAATCTTACCGACGCCGAGAACGGGGAGCTGAATCCTCTCGGCATCAACTGCCTCCGGACGATGCCTGCCGCCGGCCCGGTGGTATGGGGCGCCCGCACCCTGCAGGGGGATGACCGCCTTGCCTCCGAATGGAAATACATCCCGGTTCGCCGCACCGCGCTCTATATCGAGGAGAGCCTGTATCGCGGCACGCAGTGGGTGGTGTTCGAGCCGAACGACGAGCCGCTCTGGTCGCAGATCCGCCTGAACCTGGGTGCGTTCATGCACAACATGTTCCTGCAGGGGGCGTTCCAGGGAAAGACTCCCCGCGAAGCCTATCTGGTCAAGTGCGATCGCGAGACCACCACGCAGAACGACATCAACCTCGGTATCGTCAACATCGTCGTCGGGTTCGCGCCGCTGAAGCCCGCGGAGTTTGTCATCATCAAGATCCAGCAGCTCGCTGGGCAACTAGAGGCATAAGGAGAATCACTCATGGCGAAGTTCAGCGTCAATGCGCAGCGGTTCGATCCCTACAAGAACTTCAAGTTCAGGGTCCGCTGGGATGGACGGTATGTGGCCGGGATCAGCAAGGTGGGAGCCCTGAAGCGATCCACCGAACCGATCAAACATCGCGACGGCGGAGATCCCAGCACCGAGCGGAAGTCTCCGGGACAGACCAAGTACGAGGCCATCACCCTGGAGCGCGGCGTCACTCACGATACCGAGTTCGAGAAGTGGGCCAACAAGGTCTGGAACTTCGGTTCCGGGCTCGGCGCGGAGGTCTCGCTGAAGGATTTCCGGAAGGATATCATCATCGAGGTCTATAACGAGGCCGGGCAGCTTGCGCTCGCCTACAAGGTCTACCGCTGCTGGGTCTCCGAGTTCCAGGCGCTCCCCGATCTGGATGCCAATGCCAACGCGATCGCCATTCAGACGATCAAGCTGGAGAACGAGGGGTGGGAGCGTGACTACGAGGTCACCGAGCCAGCCGAACCGAGCTTCACCGAACCGGAACAGTAATCACCACGAGGCACCTGCATGCGATCTATTTCGGGAGAGGAGCTTCTGGGGATATGGGACCGGGGAACCGGCAGCGCTCCGGTGCACCGCGTGCTGGATCTTCTGTCGGCCGCGTATCCGGAGCGGAGCCGGGAGGCGCTGGCCCGCGAGCCGGTGGGCGCCCGGGACCGCAGGCTGCTCGACCTCCGCGAAAGCCTCTTCGGTTCGGCTATCGCAAGCGTGGCGCTCTGCCCCGCATGCAACGAGCGCCTCGACCTGAATTTCCTGGTGGATGATATCCGCCTCCCGGTCGCGTCGGGGAACGATGAGCCGCTCAGGCTCGATGCCGGCGGGTACCAGCTTCTCTTCCGGCTTCCGGATTCGCTCGACCTTGCCTCGGTCCCGCCGGATGAGGGAACCGATGGTGCCCGCGCTCATCTGCTCCGCCGCTGCCTTCTGGCGGCAGAGCGGGACGGGGAGCCGGCGGCGGGAACGGATCTTCCCGGTCCTGTGCTGGATCTGCTTCTGGCCGGGATGGGAGCGGCCGATCCGCAGGCCGATCTTCAGATGGCGCTGGCCTGCCCTGCGTGCGGCCATAGCTGGAGCGCCATCTTCGATATCGTCTCCTTCCTCTGGAACGAGATCGACCTCTGGGCGCGGGGCATGATGCGCGAAGTGCATATCCTGGCAAGGGCCTACGGCTGGAGCGAGAAGGAGATTCTGGCGGTAAGCCCGCGACGGCGGCGGATCTATCTGGCGATGGCAACCCAATGAACGATTACCTCTCAACACTTGCTATTCGTGCCCTGCGGCCTGCCGAGACTCTCCAGCCTCGCCGCTCCGGCATGTTCGAACCCTCCGCCGATCCGTTCGGACCGGATGCCGTCTCCGGCGTCTCCGGGCGCTGGGCGGCGGAGAGGGAGGTGGCGCCTGCCGTGGCGGGGGAGGAACCTGCGGCCGCTTCATGGCAGATGGAGGGGGAGCCGGCGGCGTCCGGCGGGCACCCGCAGCGGGCGGTGGACCGTATCGTTGCGCCGCCTCCCCCTTCGGAAATGGTTTATGAAGGGGATGAGCGCGATGGTGTGGCTCCGGCGGGAGCAGTACGATCGGGGGAGATGGCTGCGGAGGATGTTCCGGGTCGGGTGAGAAGCCAGCGCACGGAGCCTCTCTTCCGCAGCCACGATATTCCTTCGGTGCGCGATGATGGCGGCGATATCGGCCGTGATACAGGGATCGTTCCGCAGGCGCACGGCACGGGTGCTGCGGCGGAGCGATCCGGCCGGTTCCTGAAGCTGCCCGGATACCAGGATGCGAGCGTGCCCCCGCCATCGGAACCGAAGCCGGCTCCGGTCCCTTCTCCGGGGCGGATGGAGCCGGCAATCGCCGCTGCCGGGAGGGAGATGCTCGCGGGGAGGGAGAGGGGATCGCTCTATCGGGAACATTATGAACGGGGAGCCGATGCGGTCACTGCCGCCAGCGTGATTCCGGCCAGGATCACGGGGTCGTTACGAGCGGGGGATGCATTCTCCGCGGGCGAGCCGTCCGCGATCAGCTCTCCGGCGCCCGTTCTCCCGGAGCGCCGCCTGATGCCCGTATCCGTTCCTGCGGGGGCCGACCAGTACCAGATGCGGAATGAACCTCCCGTGGTGCGGGTGACGATCGGCCGTATCGAGGTGCGGGCCATCATGCCCCAGGCCCCTTCACGTCCCGATCCCCCCGCACGAAAGCGTGGGCCGGGGCTTTCGCTGGATGACTATCTGCGGTCGCAGAAGCGGGGGGGACGATGAGCAGCGCACTTGCCATAGCCGCCGTCACCGCCGTGTTGAAGGATCTGCTGGACAACGCGATGATCGATGGATCTGTCAGCAGCCTTCTCGGCATCAACGTGGCGGTTACCGCTCTGGCTCCCGATCTAATAAAGATCGCCTCGGAAGATCCGCCCCGCCTGAACCTCTTCATGTACCATGTCACCCCCAACCAGGGATGGCGCAACGAGGGGCTTCCGTCGCGCGGTGCGGCCGGCGGGCGCATCTCCAGCCCTCCGCTGGCGCTGGACCTGCATTATATGCTCACCGCGTATGCGGCCAAGGATTACCATGCGGAGATCCTGCTCGGGTATGCCATGCAGCTTCTGCACGAGTTCCCGGTGCTTACCCGTGCGGCGGTCCGCAAGGCGCTCGACAACATCAACACGGGGCTTTCGGCTCCGCTCGATATTCTTACCGGAAGCGATCTGGCCGACCAGGTGGAGCTTGTGAAGATCACGCCGGAGGTGATGTCGCTGGAAGAGTTGTCGAAGCTCTGGTCGGCCATCAACCGCCCCTATCGGCCAACCAATGCGTACAGGGCTTCGGTGGTGCTGATCGATCGTGAATATCCCGCGCGGGCGCCGGTCCCGGTGCTGCGGCGCGGCGCGGACGGCCGCGGGGTGAAGGTGCAGGCCGGCGTGGATTCTCCCTATCCCGCTCTTACGGGGCTTCAGGTTCCGCTCGGGGGAGCGGAGGCCGCCGCCGGCGATCAGATCTCTCTGCTCGGCCATCACCTTGGGGGCGCCACGGCGGTACGGTTCAGAAACGGGGTGCATGGCATCACCAGAGATATCGCTCCGGCCTCCGTTTCCTCCGGTGAGATAGAAGTGATGCTTCCGGCCACGGCACCGATGCTGCGCGCCGGCGTGTACGGCATCAGCGTTCTGCTTGTGGATGGGGGCGTCCGGCGAACCACCAACGAGCTGCCGCTGGTGGTGGCGCCGAGGATCGACTGGGTCACCCCGACAGTGCTGGGCTCCTCTGCCACCTTTGTGGTGGGTACCACGCCGGAGGTGGGGCCGGAGCAGAAGGCGACTCTGATCGTCGGGGATCGCGAGGCGGCGGCGGCGGCGCATCCCATCGCCACCGATGAACTCTCCTTCGTCATCGAGGGGCTTGCCTCCGGGGTTCCCTATCCGGTGCGCCTGCGGATCGATGGGGTGGAAAGCGTCCTTGTGGATCGCTCGGCCGTGCCCCCAGCCTTCACACGAACTATCACACTGCCATGACCGGCACCACGGACCATAGCTGGCCCGAGGCGAACAAGCGCTACCTGATGGCCGCGCTGGCGCTGGTACGCCATGCCCTGGTGCGCCATGCGGCCGGGGGAGAGGATTCCGCCGAAGACGAGCTTCCCCTGCTCCGGCGAGCGCTTCAGGAGGCCGCCGATGCGTTGCCTTCCCCGTCGGCGCTGGAGGTGCTCTGCGCGCGCTTCGGGCTTTCGCCGTACGAGCGGGATCTGCTGCTGCTGTGTGCGGGAATGGAGCTGGACTCCTCGTTCGCTCCGCTCTGCGCTGCGGCCCAGGGGGAGCCATCCCGGAATTATCCCACCTTCAGCCTTGCGATGGCCGCTCTTGCCGGTCCCGACTGGAACGCGCTGACTCCGGCCGCGCCGCTCCGGTACTGGCGGCTGATAGAGGCGGGTTCCGGCGCGTCCCTTACCGCAGGCGCGCTCCGGATCGATGAGCGGGTGCTCCATTATCTGGCCGGTGTGCACTGCCTGGATGAGCGTCTGGCGGGCATCGTGGAGCCGGTGGAGGAGAGCTCGCAGCTGGTGCCGTCGCACGGGGCGCTGGCGATGAGGATCGTCGGGGTGTGGGTGCGCTCGGCCGAGGAGGGGATCTGGCCTGCGGTTCAGATCTGCGGCAGCGGGGCCGCCGAGAAGCGCGCCATCGCCCTGGAAGTGGCCTCGGAGCTGGGGATGAGCCTCTATGCGATCTCCGCGCAGGCTATCCCGGCTGCTGCCCCCGAACTCGATGCGCTGATCCGTTTGTGGGAGCGCGAGTCGTTGCTGCACGGCAACCTGCTTCTGCTGGAGTGCGATGAGCCCGGCATGCAGGAGGGGAGCGGGAATGTCCCGGTTGCCCGCCTGGCAGGAAAGGTCCGCAGCATGGTGATGATCTCCTCGCGCGAGCAGATTCGCCTCTCTCGCCGTTCCAGCTTTGCATTCGATGTTCGCCGTCCGGTAGCCGAAGAGCAGCGCCAGGTGTGGCATGCCGCGCTGGGTGCTGATGCGGCGGCGATGAACGGGGATATCGGCCGTCTGGTGTCGCAGTTCAATCTGAGCGCCCCTGCCATCCGTGCGGCCTGCGCGGCCGGCAGTGGCTCGCAGGAACTGCTCTGGGACGCCTGCCGCGATCAGGCCCGCCCGGCTCTGGAAAGTCTGGCGCAACGGATAGAGCCCGCCGCCGGCTGGGATGATCTGGTCCTGCCGGAGCCGCAGATGCAGGTGCTCCGCCGTATCGCCGTGCACCTGCGCGGGCGGGGCACGGTCTACGGTGAATGGGGCTTCGCCGGCAGGAGCGCGCGCGGGCTGGGGATAAGCGCTCTGTTTGCCGGAGCCAGCGGCACCGGCAAGACGATGGCCGCCGAGGTTCTTGCCGGCGAGCTTCGGCTGGATCTGTTCCGGATCGATCTCAGTTCAGTGGTCAGCAAGTATATCGGCGAGACCGAGAAGAACCTCCGCCTGCTCTTCGATGCGGCCGAGGATGGAGGGGCCATCCTCTTCTTCGATGAGGCCGATGCGCTCTTCGGCCGGCGAAGCGAGGTGAAGGACAGCCACGACCGGTATGCGAATATCGAGGTGAGCTATCTGTTGCAGCGAATGGAGTCGTACCGGGGTCTGGCGATCCTCACTACCAATATGAAGGGTGCCCTCGATAACGCGTTCCTGCGGCGTATCCGTTTCATCGTCGAGTTCCCGTTTCCGGATACGCGGCATCGCATGGAGATCTGGCGCCGTGCATTCCCGGCCGCCACTCCCACCGAGGGGCTGGATGTGGCGCGGCTTGCACGCCTGAATGTCAGCGGCGGCAACATCAGCAATATCGCGCTGGGCGCGGCGTTCCTGGCGGCCGAGGCGGGGGAGCCGGTGCGGATGCGCCATCTGCTGGCCGCCGCCCGCGATGAGTGCGGAAAGCTGGAGAAGCCATTGACCGAAGCCGAGATAGGAGGATGGGTATGACCGGCAGAGAGATCGAGCTTCACATCGGGGAACTGGTGCTGCATGGCTTCCCGCCGGGCGATCGCGAGGCTATCGCCGATGCGCTGCGAGGGGAACTGGCGCGGCTGTTCGCCCAGCATGGCCTGCCACCGTCGCTGGCCGCCGGAGCGGAGATCGGGCATGCCGACGCAGGAGCGTTCGATCTGCGATCGGGCTCGCGCGCCGATGTGGTAGGGACGCAGATAGCGGGCGCCATCCATGGGGGGCTGAACCGATGAACGATCGTACGCGGGCTCATGCGAAGAAGCCTTCGCCGATAACGCCGGCCCGTCCGGGGCTGCTCCAGCGCAGGTGCTCGTGCGGCGGTTCGGCGGGGCCCGCAGGAGAGTGCGGCGAATGCAGCAAGAAGGAGGGGGTGGAACTGCAACGTCATGCTAACGGTGCGGCAGGAGCTTCTTCCATTCCCGCCATCGTCCATGATGTTCTCCGCTCCCCCGGACAGTCGCTCGATGGTGGAACGAGAGCATTTATGGAAGGGCGGTTCGGACATGATTTCTCCCGGGTGCGTGTGCATACCGATGCGCGTGCGGCGGAGTCGGCGCGCGCGGTACGGGCGTCGGCCTACACTGTGGGAAATGATGTGGTGTTCGGGGCCGGCCGGTATCAGCCGCATCAGAGCGGGGGACGGCATCTGCTGGCACACGAGCTGGCGCATGTGGTCCAGCAGGGGGGCAGGGCCGCCGGAGTGCAGGCATACTCCATCGCCGATGAGAATCATCCGCAGGAACGGGAGGCGGAATCGGCCGCGCGTGCGGTGATGGCCGGAGGAAGTGCCCGTGTTGGTGCCGGAGCGGCCGGCTCAACGCTCTACCGTCATAAGGATGATATCGTGGCATATTCGGGAGGGCAGAGCGGTACCCTGTTCGTGCTCGAGGCGGGCAGAGTGATATACACTGCACCCGCCGTTTCCGGCCATCCGGGGCATGGTGAAAACGAGCCGGGAGAGGGGCCGATTCCGACGGGAACATACGGGCTGCATCCCGGCATCACCCGGTTGACGGTGGCGAAGGCACAGGCGGGTACCTGCGGTGCCGCGGGGATCAGTTCGGGATATCAGGAGATCACAAGTACCGATAAAAGTCCCTGCGAAGGCGCTCACTACTGCAATGTGCCCTGCCCGACTCCCGAAAACCCGGTCCGGGTCTGTTATACCCCGCAGGATTGCTGGGGGCCGATGCGCATGAAGATCGAAGGCTCCAAATCGGTAGTCACGCCGGAGGGGAAGAAGTATTCGCGCAGTGGCTTCTTCATCCATGGCGGCAATCCCAAGGATGCGGTCAGCAGCGGGTGCATCAAATCTCTGGACAATGGTGTCTTCGCCGCGATACGCAAGCTGACCGGGGTGAAAGGGGCGGTGCCGCTCTGCGTTGGCACGGCCTGCTCCCCCGGAGTGGCTACGATGGCGGCGATCGGCGATGCGGCAAGAAAGGTGTTCGGTGCTGCAACCGAGGCGGCCGACAGCGTGCTGGGCCGTTGATGTGATGATCCCTGGAGCGTTCAATTGATTCCGGAGGAGTGGATATATGGCCGAACAGAAGCTCGTACGGGAAAAGGCAGCGCCGGCGCCGCAGCGCGGCGCGATGGGCCTGCTGCAACGCAAGTGTGCATGCGGTGGCTCCGCCGGCCTTGCCGGAACATGCGAGAGCTGCCGCAGCAGGAAGCTGGCGGGGCTCCAGGCGAAGCTGATGGTGAACCAGCCCGGCGACATCTACGAGCGGGAGGCCGATCGCCTGGCCGATCAGGTGATGAGCATGAGCGGCGCCGGCCCGGGATCATCCCCCGCTCCGGAGCCGGTGGCGGTGAGCCATACGCCGGAAGTGGGAATGAGCCGGTCTTCTCAGGGAGAAACCGATGGCGTGGCTCCTCCGCTGGTACAGGATGTCCTGCGCTCGCCGGGAACCCCGCTCGACAGCACTACACAGGGATTGATGAGTTCCCGGTTCGGCCATGATTTCAGCCGGGTTCGCGTGCACACCGATGCGCTGGCCTCGGAGTCCGCACGATCGGTGGATGCGGCAGCTTATACGGTAGGGAATCATATAGCGTTTGCCGACGGGCATTATGCTCCCGGCACGGGGAGCGGACGGCATCTGCTGGCTCATGAGCTGGCCCATGTTCTTCAACAGACCGGTGCTCCGGCGGGCGGGCATGCGGGCTCCGGCCGGGTTTCGGCCGCACCGGCCGGATATCTCCAGCGGCAGGAACCGAAAGCAACAGCTTCCGGCGAGCGTGGCGGGGCGATGGCAGGAAAGGATAAGAAGGAGGCGAAGGACAAGTTCAGCTTCAAGGCGGATCTGACCATCCCGGTAACTGATGCTCTGACATTCGGGTCGCTCTCCATTCTCAATGAATTGAAGCTGAGCGGCTCTACCGCTTTTCTCGGAACGCCGCTGGGCAATGGCCCCACCGATACCGATCCGGTAAAGCTTGAACTGGCGATGGCTCTGGTGAAGCTCCAGCTCGAAAAATTCAAGGAGAAATCGGAAGCGTTGAAGAGGGGCAACCTCAGCTTCAGTGCCGCGCTCAACTCAACCGGCGGGACGACATTCTCATTCAATCCGGATAAAACCGAACGTAGCCTGGCGTCCGCGCTCTCGTTGAAATTCGGCGCTACCACGCCATCGCTGATCCCATCCCCCTACGGCCAGTTGACGTTCGGCACGTCCGTTTCCGCCGGCGGTTCCCTGACCCGTACCGATGGTCCCGATGGGACCTTCACCCCGAAAGCCGATTCGGCTGTGTCGCTGACAGGGGCGTACGAGTCGAAGGCTTCGAAGAATCGCTACCTGACGTTGGGGCGCATCCTCGGCGATGAGGCCAGCGTCACCGCCGGCTTCGATCTCGGCGGAACCGGAGCCATCACTCCGGATAAGATGAGTGGCGGGTTGAGCGCGGGGGGAAGCCTCGGCCTTACCGGCACACGCAAAGGGGTGAAGCAGTTCATCAAGCTTCAGGTGAAGGGAGATATCGCGGTGGATCGTAAGACCGGCAGTGCGGCCACATCCACGAACAGCTTCTTCCTCGGCCTTGCCACCGGCTTTTCGTTCTGATCCGGTGCCGCCGGAACATGGAGAAATCCGGATGGAGGAGCGCAGGGGGATGCATGGGCTGCGATGGGCTCCGGGATGGCTGCCGCCCTGAGGCGGTGATGATTACCGTTGTGGTTTTTTCAGGAGAATTATGATGAGCACGGAAAAGCCGGATCTACGGGCCGCCGCCCTCTTCCGCCGGGGGCACGGGCGGATGAGGCAGGAAGGCGCCGGGATGCCAGTGGCAGGGGGCGCAGTACTGCCGCAGAAGATGAAACGGCCGGAGGCGCTGCGGCGTGCCGGTGATCCCGCCGATCCCGCCATCGCAGTATTGGAAGATGCTTCATGACCTCATTCCCCAACTCCCCGAAAGTCGCGCGCGGCGCCATCGTCGGCATTGATGTGATGAACCCGCTGGCGAGCATCATAGTCTTCCAGTACAACCCGGAGACGATGAGGCGCACGCTCGCGCCGCAGTACGTACAGGCACGGGAGGGGGAGATGAGCGCCCCTCGCCTGGAAGGGCCTCCCAGGGAATCGATCACCATGGCGGTGGAGATCGATGCAACCGACCAGCTTGAAACCGCCTCCTTCCCGGCCACGAAGCTCGGCGTGCATCCCACGCTCGCGGCGCTCGAGATGCTCCTGTATCCGAAGTCGTCGCTCGTTATCGCCAACGATGTGCTTGCGGCCTTCGGTGTGATCGAGGTGATCTCCCCGCCGGCACCGATGACGCTCCTGATCTGGGGCGCCAAACGTGTGGTGCCGGTAAAGCTCACATCGTTCGTGATCGACGAGCAGCAGTACGATCCGGCGCTGAACCCGGTTCGCGCAAAGGTCGATCTCGGGCTGGATGTTCTCACCTATCGCGACCTCGGCCTGCTCAGCCCCGGAGGAGCGCTCTTCATGGTGCACCAGGTGGTCAAGGAGGCGATGGCGGTTATCGGAAGCGTCACGGGCCCGGTGCCGTAGTGCGGCGGGGAGGCCCGTTGCGTGCCGGCAAGTTCAATCACAGACGAAGGGCAGCAGCATGTTCGATCAGAAAAGCAGGTATTACTCCATCCCCGATGCGCGGCTGGAGGTCACCGATCCGGATGGGACGCCCCGCCAGATCCTCTACAAGCAGCGGCGATTTATCCCGCAGCCGGATACGGCTGCTACTCTTGCGGAGCATACCGTGGTGCAGGGGGATCGCCTTGATACCATCACGGCGCGCTACCTCGGCGCTCCCACCCAGTTCTGGCGGGTGGCCGATGCCAATCTCGAACTCTCGCCGTTCGATCTGGCCGATGAGCCGGGAGCGAACATCACGATCCCTCTGCCAACACATTAGACCGGAATATCATGCTGGAAGGGCTGCTTGGAATACGCCTGCTGATGATGGTGGGAGGGACCATCCCCCTTCCGGCCCCGATGGCCGTAAGCCAGGCGCTGTCGATGGTGCAGGTGACCAACGATGCCGAGAACGGCGATGGCTTTCAGATGACCTTCGTGCTCTCCAGGGATAATCCCTCCGATTATTCCCTGCTGCAAGGGGGATTGCTGGACCCGCCGGCGCGCGTGATCCTCGCCGTGCTGCTCGGCGTCACGCCGGAGGTGCTTATCGATGGCGTCATCACCCATCACCAGTTCGATCCCGGCAGCGGCGGCGGCGTCCCTACGCTCACCGTGACCGGGCGCCCGCTGGCCGCGATGATGGATCTGGTGGAGCGCAACGAGCAGTATCCCAACCAGCCCGACTTCGTGATCGTCACCCGCCTGATCGGCGAGTACGCGCGCTACGGACTGATCCCGGCCGTGACCCCCACGGCGAACGTTCCGATCATGACCGGCAGGATTCCCCGGCAGGCCGGTACGGACCTGGAGTATATCGAGAAGCTGGCGCGCGACAACGGTTTCGTCTTCTACATCGATCCGGTGAGCATCATGGTGAATAAGGCGTACTGGGGACCGGAGAACCGGCTCGGTATCCCGCAGCCGGCGCTGACGCTGAATATGGGGCCCCGCGATAATGTGGCCCGGCTGAACTTCTCGCTGGATGCGCTGGCTCCCTCGTCGGTCCGGAGCACCATCATCGAGCCGATCACGAAGATGCGCATCCCGATCCCTTCGCTCCCTTCGCTGAAGCTGCCCCCTCTGGCCCTGCGCCCGGCGCAGCCGCTGCGCGAACGGCTGGAACGGGAGGGGGCCGCAAGAAATCCGGGAGAGGCGATAACCGATGTGGTGGCGGCCGTAACCGGTGCGCCGGATGCCGTCACCGCCGAAGGAGAACTGGATACGATGCGCTACGGAAATGTGCTCCGCGCCCGCAGGCTGGTGGGGGTGCGAGGGGTGGGATTGACCTACGACGGATTCTATTACGTGAAGCGCGTCTCGCATACGATCGAGCGCGGTTCCTACCGGCAGAACTTCACCCTGAGCCGGGAGGGAACCGTCAGTATTCTGCCGGTGGTACGACCATGACAACAAAATTCTACGGTAAATATCGCGGCACCATCAGCGACATCAACGATCCGCTGATGACCTTCCGCATCAAGGCCAACGTCCCGGATGTCTATGGCGATCAGGAGAGCGGATGGGCAATGCCCTGCCTGCCGTTCGGCGGCGGCGGCATGGGATTCTTCGCGCTGCCGAAGGTGGGCTCCGGGGTGTGGATCGAATTTGAACATGGCGACCCCGATTACCCGATCTGGAGCGGCTGCTGGCCCGGCTCCGCGGCCGATGTGCCGCCGCTGCTGCTGGCCCCTCCCTACAAGAAGCTGATGATAAAGACCGAGGGAGGAAACTCCATCCTGATAGATGATACGCCGGGCATAGGGGGGATAACGCTGGAGACGGCGGGGGGACAGAAGATCATCATGACGCCGATGGGGATCGAGATCGACAACGGCATGGGGGCGAAGATCGCCATGACCGGCCCGCAGGTCTCTATCAACAACGGTGCGCTGGAGGTGACCTGATGCCCGGATTTCTCTTGCATCAGGGGGCCACGGTCCTCTGCGCCCACGGCGGCCAGGCACAGCCCACCGCCCCGGTCCCGCGCGTGAAGGTTGGCGGACAGCCCATCGTCACGCAGCCGGCCCCCTACACCATCGCCGGTTGCCCGTTCAACGCCGGCGGCTCGCCGGTTCCGTGCGTCACCGCGCAGTGGATCACCGCCGCGGTTCGCGTTCGCTCGATGGGGCAGCCGGTGCTCCTGCAGGATTCCCAGGCGGTCTGCGCGCCGAACGGCACGCCGGTCAATATCCTGGTCACCCAGGTACGAGTCAAAGGAATATGATGCAGATCGATTTTCCATATCACATCGATGGGCGTGGACGCACCGCGCAGACCGGGGATGACGATCATATCCGCGATCTGATCGAACAGGTGCTCTTCACCTCGCCCGGAGAACGGGTGAACCGCCCCTCCTTCGGCAGCGGGTTGATGGGGCTCCTCTTCGCCCCCAACAGCAACGAACTGGTCTCCGCGGTGGAGTTCATGGCCCAGGGCGCCCTGCAGCAGTGGCTCGGCGAGCTGATCGTGGTGGAGTCGGTGGAGGTGGGGCGCGATGACTCCGCCCTGACCGTGATCGTCCGGTATGTCGTGCGCCGGAATCAGGGCCGCCAGACCGCCCGCTTTACACGGGAGACCCTATGAGCGTGCCGCTTACCATGGTGTACTTCTGTTGCAGCGAGGGGCGCCGTGCCGCCGTTCGCCAGAGCCCCGGTCTCAATGGTATCGATTTCCTCGAAGTGGTCGATCACGATGCCCCGAGCCCATCCCAGCGCCAGCGCGTGCTCCGCCTGCATCTGCTCAAGCCGCTGGTGCGTGCCGAGCCGCTGGTTCCCGATAATGTGGTCATCACCGGCGGCGTGCGGGTTCGCGGGGTGCACGCCGATGAGCCTGTCACGCTGCAAGGGGATCTGGCGGCCGATGATGTCATCGTGATTCATGTCAGCGAGCCGGGGGATTTCACCGCCTATACGCTCCGTCTGGCCGAGAAGAGCGGCGCCCCGCTGGCCGGGTTCGATCCGTTGCTGGCCGCGGTCGATTTCTCGTTCAAGGTGGAGTGCCCCAGCGATTTCGACTGCCGCGAAGCGAAGCCCTGCCCGGCCGGCGTGCCCGACGAGCCGGAGATCGATTATCTCTCCAAGGACTTCAACAGCTTCCGGCAGTTGATGCTCGATCGCCTCTCGGCGATGGTCCCCGGCTGGAAGGAACGGAACGTGGCCGATCTCGGGATCACGCTGGTGGAGCTTCTGGCCTACGTGGGCGATTATCTCAGCTATCAGCAGGATGCCACCGCCACCGAGGCCTATCTGGGCACGGCCCGCCGCCGCGTTTCGGTGCGCCGCCATGCCAGGCTTGCCGATTATTTCATGAGCGATGGCTGCAATGCCCGCGTCTGGGCCTATCTCCGGGTGGCGGTGAATTATCTGAAGCTCCCTCGCGGCACCCAGTTCGCCACCCGTGTTCCCGGTCTCGGAAATCGCATCGCTCCGGGCTCTCCGGAGCTTGTGACGCTGCTTGCGGCCGCGCCGGAGATATTCGAGGCGATGCACGATGCGGATCTGTACGGGGAGCATAACAGGATACGGTTCTACACCTGGGGCGAGCGGGAGTGCTGCCTGCCGGAGCGGGCCACGCGCGCGGCCCTCCTGGGACATTTCCCGAATCTGCACCGGGGCGATCTGCTGCTGTTCCAGGAGGAGATCTCTCCTCGTACCGGCGAGCCGGAGGACGCCGATCGTGCCCGCCGCCATGTGGTGCGCCTGGTTGCCGAGCCGGTCGCGACGGAAGATCCTCTCTATCCCGATCCCGATCATCCCGGAAAACATCAGCCGGTGACGCTGATCGAGTGGGGTTTCGATGATGCTCTTCCGTTCTCTCTCTGCGTCTCGGCGGTGGGCGACGCCGGGCGAAGGCTCGATGATGTGAGCGTCGCGCTCGGGAATATCGTGCTCGCCGATCATGGCCGTACCGTTGCAGGCGAGCCGCTGGGATCATCCCCCGAGGCCGATCCCAGGCTGGCCCTGGCTCTGCCGGACGAGCATTGCGGAAGCCGCGCCAGGACGCTGCGTCGCCCCCGCTTCCGCCCGCGCCTGAAGAATGGTCCGCTGACGATGGCCGCGACCGTCTCCGCCACCAGCCCGCGTGGCGAGCGCCCGGGCTTCGATCCGACCGCCTCGGCGTCCGATGCGTTCCGCTGGGAGATGAGCGGTGTGGTGCCGGAGATCCGGGTGGATGATGATGATGCGGGCCGGTGGCTGCCGCGCCGCGATCTCCTCGGAAGCGATCCGTTCGCCTCCGAGTTCGTCGCCGAGGTGGAAGAGGATGGCCGTGCCACGCTCCGCTTCGGCGATGATGAGTATGGACGTCTGCCGGCTCCCGGTGTGGAGATGTATGCCACCTACCGGGTGGGGAACGGGACGGAGGGGAATATCGGTGCCTTCTCCCTGGCCCACATCATCACCGCCGAGAGCGGCATCGAGTCGGTATCCAATCCCTTGCCGGCCCAGGGGGGAGCCGATCCGGAGGGCAACGAACATGTGCGGCAGATGGCGCCGGCGGCGCTCTACACGCAGGAGCGCGCCGTCACCGCCGATGATTACGCCGGGATGGCCGAGCGCCACCGGCAGGTGCAGCGGGGAGCCGCCACCTTCCGCTGGACGGGGAGCTGGCGCACCGTCTTCGTAACGGTGGATCGCATCGGCGGGGCGCCGGTGGATGCCGATTTCGATGAGGCCGTCGAGACTCATCTGGAGCGCTACCGTATGGCCGGGCATGATATGGAGATAGACGGGCCGCGCCATGTGCCGCTGGAACTGGAAGCGGAGATCTGCGCTGCCCCCGGCTATTTCCGGAGCGATGTGAAGAGCGCGCTGCTGGAGGCCCTCGGCAACGGCAGCTTCGCCGATGGCCGGCGCGGCTTCTTCCATCCCGATAATTTCACCTTCGCGCAGCCAGTCTATCTCAGCCGCCTGTATGCGGCCGCGCAGTCGGTGCCGGGCGTCAGATCGGTGCGCTTCACCCTCTTCCGCCGGTTCGGGAGCCGGGGGAACGATACGCTTGCATCGGGCGTGATCGAGATCGGCAGGCTGGAGATAGCCCGGCTGGACAACGACCGGAATGCGCCGGAGAACGGCATCATACGTTTGAAGATGGGAGGTGGACGATGAGCCCCGCAAACGATCCGAGCCTGCATGGCCTCTGCGACTGCGATTGCTGCAATGGTGCCAGCGCCAGTACCCCGGCCGATGTCGCCAACCGGCCGGGACTCCCGGCGATCGTCTATCGCGTGGGAACGCACGGGACGTTCAAGGAGTCGATGCTCGCATCGCTCTCCGATGCGCGCCGCCGTGCGCTGGCCTCGTTCAACACGCGCGATGACGATGATCTCTCCATAGCGCTGCTGGATAGCTGGGCCGTCGTTGCCGATGTGCTCTCGTTCTACCAGGAGCGCATCGCAAACGAATCCTATCTCCGCACGGCCACCGAGCGGCGGTCGGTGCTGGAGCTGACGCGCGCCATCGGCTATGAGCTGGCGCCGGGAGTTGCGGCCGGTACCTGGCTTGCCTTTACCGTGGAGAACCCGACAGCCGGGCTCCCGCAGATCGCCGGGGCGCCGGCCGTGGTTGCGATACCGCGCGGTACCAGAGCGCAGAGCATCCCCGGCCAGGGGGAGAAACCGCAGAGCTTCGAGACCTCCGAAACCATCGAGGCACGCCCCGAGTGGAACGCCCTGAAGCCGAGAGCCAGCCGTTTGCGGCTGCCGAAGATCGATGACACCGTGCTCTATCTGAAAGGGACGGCGACCGGCCTGCGCGAGGGGGATGTGCTGCTCGTGGTGGGGGATGAGAGGCTTGCCGATCCGGGGAGCGAGCGCTGGGAGTGCCGGCTTGTGCGGAGCGTTACTCCCGTCCCCTCGAACGATCCCGCATCCGGCTATACGGCTGTTGTGCTGGATCATGGCCTCGGCTCCCATGCGCCCTACATGCCCCCGCCGGCTCTGAACCCCCGTATCTACGCGCTTCGCCAGCGGGCAGGCCTCTTCGGCGCCAACGCTCCTGACTGGAACACGATGCCGGCCACTCTGCGAACGGAGCTTGGCGGGGCCGCAAACAGCGCAGGTGTAACGCTGAGGGAATGGCCCGGCCTTACCATAGCGGGAGTGAGCGGCCTTCCCGCAACCGGCACCGGATTGCAGGGGGATTATTTCAATGCCCCCGACTTCACCGAACCGAAGTTCGCCAGAGTTGATGCGAAGATCGATTTCGACTGGAGCACCGGTTCTCCCGGCGGCGGAGTCGATGCCGATACGTTCTCGGTCCGCTGGACCGGCGCGCTCCGCCCGGCCGATTCCGGCATGCACACCTTCCATCTCACCGCCGATGATGGCGCCAGGCTGTGGGTGGGAGAGCAGCTGCTGATCGATTCCTGGCAGGCGGGGAACACCACCACGCGGGATGGGAGCCTGGCTCTGGATGCCGGAAAACTCTACCGCGTCAAGCTGGAATATTTCGAGAAAGTCGGCGCAGCGCTCGTGCGCCTGGAATGGACCAATGCCAAGGGGAAGCGCGAGATGATTCCTTCGGCTGCCCTCTATCCCCGCTATCCCGGCGACATCTATCTGGATGCTCTCTATCCGAAGATCTTCGCCGGCGGCTGGGTGGTTCTTTCGGCCCCGGAGGAGCGGGAATTGTACCGCGTGGATAGTGTGTCGGAGACATCCCGTACAGGCTTTGCGCTGGCTGCCAGATCCACCCGCCTTGCGCTGAGCGGCGAATATCTGCTGGAGAAGTTCAACGACAAGGTGCGCGAAACCGCCGTCTATGCCGTAAGCGAGGAACTGGAGCTTGCCGGCACGCCGATCACCGATCCGGTGGCCGGCGGGTCGATAGAGCTGGAGGGGGCCGTCGATGGGCTCCGCAAGGGGCAGCTTCTGGCGGTTACCGGAATCGATATCGGCTCGGGGCTGCTGCTGAGCGAGGTTGCGCAGATCGATGATGTGGCCGTGGCCGATGGCGTCGTGAAGGTGATGCTGAAGGATGATCTCCTCCGGCAGTTCCGGCGCGATAGCGTGACGATCAATGCCAATGTGGCTCCGGGCACGCACGGCGAGAGCAAGGCAGAGATCCTCGGCAGCGGCGATGCCTCGCGGGCGTTCCAGCGATTTACGCTCAGGGAGAAGCCACTCACCTACGTCAGTGCCGATAATCCGCGCGGAGGAATCTCCACCCTGGAAGTGCGGGTCAATGGCGTGCTCTGGGAGGAGGTCCCCACACTCTACGGGCGTTCCCCGCGCGAGCATGTCTATATCACGCGGGCCGATGACGACGGCACCACGGCCGTGATCTTCGGCGACGGGCGTACCGGCTCGCGGCTCCCCACCGGAAGCGAGAACATCACGGCGGCCTATCGCGTGGGGATCGGGGAGGAGGGGGAGGTGAACGCCGGGCAGATAGCTCTGCTGATGACGCGGCCGCTCGGAGTGAAGGGGGTGCTCAATCCCGTAGCCGCCACCGGAGCGGCCAACCCGCAATCGGCCGACGACTCGCGCGAGCATGCCCCGCGCACGGTGCTGACGCTGGGACGGATCGTTTCGCTGCGCGACTTCGAGGACTTCGCCCGCACGTTCTCCGGCGTGGGCAAGGCGCTGGCGACTTCTACCTGGAACCACGACGGGCGTGGGGTGCTGCTGACGGTGGCCGGGGATGACGGTGATCCTGTCCCGGATGGGAGCCGCACGCAGAAGAATCTTCTGGCGGCCATAGTCGCCGCCGGCGATCCGCACGTTCCCGTGCAGGTGAAATCCTACAGGAGTGTCACCTTCACGATTCGCGGGCGGGCGGTGGCCGATCCGCGCTATCTCCCCGGTACCGTGGCCGCCGCAATCGAGCGCGCGCTCCGCTCACGTTTCTCCTTCGCAGCCCGATCGTTCGGGCAGCCGGTGGATATCGGCGAGGTGATAGCGACGGTGCAGGGAGTGCCGGGCGTTCTCTTCGCCGATATCGACGAGATCCGCCGGAAGGGGGCTCCGGATGCCGCCGCCACGCTGCCGTCGGACTATCCGAAATCGGGCGCCATCGCATCGGCCGCCCTTCCCGCCGAGCTGCTCACGCTCGATCCCGATCCACTCGACGGACTGGAGGTGACCCAATGGGTTTCGACATAGAGAGAATCTACAACCTGCTGCCGGCCGTTCATCGCGTCCGCGACGCAGAGCAGGGAGAGCAGTTGAAGGCGCTCCTCTCGGCCATCGCCGATCAGGTGGCGGTGATCGAGGAGGATCTGGCGCAGCTCGGCGACGATCAGTTCGTGGAGACCGCCGCATCGTGGGTGCTTCCCTACATCGGCGATCTGCTCGGAGTGCGCGGCCTGCCGGCAGGAGGCTCCGGAACGCTGGCCCCGCGCGCGGAGGTGGCGAATACGATAGCCTACCGGCGGCGGAAGGGGACGGCCGCCGTGCTGGAATCGCTGGCGCGCGATCTTACCGGGCTGCCCGCGCGCGCCGTGGAGTTCTTCCAGCTTCTGGCTACCACGCCGTATATGAATCACATCCGGCCGCGCAACCGGAGCTTTATCTCGGTGCGGAACGCCGATCGCCTGGAATCGCTCGGCTCCCCGTTCGAACGCCGTACGGGGCTGGAGCCTTCGGCACGCCCGGTCGTCTGGGTGGAGGATGCGGGCACGCCTGGGGAGCGCCGCACGACCGTGGAGTGGAGCGAATATCCGGGCACCCCCGGAGAGCGCCGCAAGCGCTTCGATGATCTGGCCCATACCGCCGACGTCAGGCGCATCGCCAGGGGGCGGGGACGCTACAACATCCCCAACATCGGGATCTTCCTCTGGCGCCTGCGGGCCTATCCTCTCACGCTCTCCCCGGCGGTGCCGGCCGCTCCGGGGGATACAAGCCGGTTTTTTCTCAGCCCCCTCGGCTGCAACATGCAGTTGTTCAACCTTCCGGCCACCGAGGATGAGTTCACTCATCTGGCCGAGCCGGTCAATGTTCCGGTGGAGATCACCCGCCGCATGATGCGAGGATCGATAAGCGATTTCTACGGGCGCGGCAGCTCCATATCGATTCAGGCGGGAGGGGTGGATCTCCCCGCCGATGCCTTCAAGGTCTGCGATCTGAGCGATGCCGGCGGGACGTGGGCACATACCCCTGCTATCGGGAAGATCGCCATCGATCCGGTGCTCGGGCGGATCGCGTTCCCCTCTCCTCCGGCGCTCCCTCTTCTGGTGAGCGTTCATTACGGCTTCAGCGCGGGAGTTGGCGGCGGCGAATACAATCGCCCGCTGCTGTCGGGGATCGTTCCCGGCCATACCATTCCGCTTCCCCCGGTGCCTTCCAACCCGGCCCCTCCGGTGCCTCCTCCGGCCACCATCGCCGATGCCCTTGCGGAACTGGTCTCCGGCGGCACGGTCTCGCTCAACGATAGCGGACGCTATCAGCAGGCCGCCTCGTTTGCGATCGATGCCACCGGCAGGCGGATACAGTTGCGCGCCGGGGGGAAACATCGCCCCACCATCGTGCTGGAGGGCGATCTGGAGATAACGGGCGGAGAGGATGACGAGGTAACGCTGGACGGGCTGCTGATCGTGGGGGGAGCGCTGGAGGTGACCGGCGATCTGCGGCGGCTCCGGCTCCGGCATTGCACGGTGGTTCCGGGCATCGCGCTGCATGCCGACGGAACGCCCCGCCATCCGGGCGCCCCCAGCCTGATCGTGCGCTCGTCGAGGACGATCGTGGAGATCGAGAACTGCATCCTTGGAGGGATACGCACCACCGCCGATGCGTCCGTCGCCATCATCAACAGCATCGTCGATGCCGGGAGCGAGAGCGGGATAGCCTATGCAGGAACCGCTCTTGCCGATCCCGCCACCGCCTTCGGTGGCGCCGTGCGGATCGAACAGAGCACGGTGATCGGGAAAGTGCACGCCGATGCGATCGATCTGATATCGAACAGCATCATGCTGGCCGAGGTGGCGCCGGAGGATGATCCCGCCATCTGGAAGGGGAGCGTGCAGGCGCGACGCCGCCAGGAGGGATGCGTGCGGTTCTCCTTCATTCCCGCCGGCTCCCGTGTGCCGCGCCGCTACTACTGCCAGCCACGCCACGATGGCGACGAAGGGCGGGTGCGCCCGGTGCTCTCATCGCTCCGCTACGGAGAGGCGCGCTACTGCCAGCTTGCGGCCGAGTCTCCCCAGGAGATCCGCCGCGGCGCCGACGACGAGTCGGAGATGGGCGTCTTCCACGATCTTTTTCAACCCCGGCGGGAGTCCTACCTCCGTTCCCGCCTCGACGAGTATCTCCGCTTCGGCCTCGAAGCAGGCATCTTTTACGCAACCTGATCCAGCTACAAGGAGACGATGATGAAAGGCGATTTCAGCCGCGAGACGTTCGACCGTGCCAGACATTACAGCGCTGTGCGGATGCAACAGGGGCGGGTTCTTATCGATGCCGACTGGAACGAGCAGAACGCGATAGCGGGTTACCGGGAGCAGACCGGGATGCGCGATCTGATAGGGCGCTGCGGCGGGCCTGCCGGCAATGCCGGATTCCGGCTGGTGGCCGAACCTGCCGATCCCGCCGCCGACGGGCTGTTCATCACCGGGGGGCGCTACTATGTCGATGGCATCCTGGTTGAAAACGAGGCGAAGGTCGCGCTCACCCGCCAGCCCGATCTCCCTCCGGTTCCGGGGAAGAAGCTGCTCGGCCAGCCGGGGCGCTATCTGCTCTATCTCGATGTCTGGGAACGCCATATCACGGCGCTCGAAGATCCTTCCATACGGGAGGTGGCGCTGGGCGGTCCCGACACCGCCACGCGCAGCAGGACGGTCTGGCAGGTGAAGGCCCTCCCGGTTGCCGATGCCAAGGCCGGGTGCAAAAGCCCGGTGCCGGAATTCGATACGCTGGCAACTCCTCCCACCGGGCAGATGAGCGCCGGCACCGTCCCGTCCGGACCGAACACCGATCCGTGCAGCCTCCCTCCGGAGGCAGGATATCGCGGGCTGGAGAACCAGTTGTATCGCGTGGAGGTGCATGGCGGAGGGGAGGCAGCCGCCGCAGGCGGGTTCATCCCGGTTATAGCGATAACCGCCCCCGGCGTGCGCCCCGTGAAGCTGACCCTGTCCGGATCGGTCATCTCGAAGAAGGGAACCGCGATAGAGCTGGTTGCCACCGCCGCCGGGAGCGATCCGATGAACGGCACTATCGCCGTTGTGGAATCGCTGGCCGCAAGCGGTCCCAATACCGTGATAACGCTCAGCACCGGGATCGGCGGGGTGACGATCGACCAGATACCGGCCGCTCGGCTTGTGGAGGGAACCTTCAAGTGGTCGCGCGATAACGGCTCGGTTGTGACCACGATCGAGAAGATGGATGGCGCGGCGCTCACCGTGCACGATCTGGGGCGCGATACGGTGCTGGGCTTTGCGCCGGAGCAATGGGTGGAGATCACCGACGACCTGCGCGAGCTGAACGGCCTGCCGGGGGAACTGGTACAGATCAGAAGCATCGACAAGGGGAGAAGGATCATCACTCTGAAGAGTTCCCCCGCGGCGCTGGATGCAAGCCCCGATGGGGTAGATCCACGCCGCCATCCGAAGCTGCGGCGCTGGGACGGGGTTGCGGCCATCCGCTACGATGGGGCCATGCATCTGGAGGATGGCGTGCAGGTGCGCTTTACGGCGGGGAGCTACCGGAGCGGTGATTACTGGAACGTGGCGGCGCGCACCGCCACATCCGATGCCGGCACCGGCGGCGTGGAGTGGCCCCGTGATCCTGCCAGCGGCGTCCCGCTGAACCGCCCGCCGTTCGGGATCGAGCATCACTACTGCCGTATCGGCATGGTGACCGTCGGTGCCGACGGGAAGATCGCTTCGGTGGAGGACTGCCGCTGCCTCTTCTCTCCGCTGACACGGCTGAGCGGGTTCTTCTATGTTGGCGGCGACGGGCAGGAGGCGCGGCCGGGATTCCGGATGCCGCAGCCGCTGCGTGTGGGGCTGTTCAATGTGGGCATGTCGGACAACTGCGTGCCGGTGGCGGGGGCGAAGGTTCGCTTCTCCACCAGGAGCGGCGGGCATCTCGCCGCAGCCGCGTCCAACCCCGGCCAGGCACAGCTTCAGGCCGCGGGGAATACCATCGTCGTGGAAACCGATGCCGACGGCATCTCCTCGGTGGTGTGGCTTCCGTTTGCCGGAGAGGCCAGCCAGCAGGTGGAGGCGCGTCTGCTGAACGAGGACGGAAGCCCCGGACGCAGGGTGATCTTCTTCAATGGCAATCTCAGCATCGCCTCCGAGGTGGCGTATACGCCACAGGGATGCAGCAACCTTCCGGACGTCACCACCGTGCAGGAGGCGCTCGATGCGCTCTGTAGAAGGCTGGGCCGCTGCCATGATTTCCTGGACGAGCTTCGCTCCGATGGCGTTATCCGGGGGAGCAATGGGGAGCTGGGGCTTCGTGTGCGCCGGGGACCGCGGGGCACCGCGGGCAAGGATCTTCCCACGGTCGTCTGCGAGCCGGGAGTGGCGTATGTGGATGGCTGCCGCCATCTGATCGCGACCGCGCAGACGATCCAGGTGGAACCGAGCACCATAGGCCAGTGGATCGTGGTGAACCGCAACGGCGAGATCGAGGTGCTGCTGGAGCCGATCCCGCCGGAGCATTGTGCGCTGCTCGCTCTGGTCTCCACCTACGAGGGGGAGGTGGAACGGATCGTGGATGTACGGCGCGATCTGAGCGAACTGGACAAGCAGGTGGAGGGCAACCGGCACGGGGTCGCCACCGCGCGCAAGGATGCCCGCCAGTACGTTCCCTTGCTTGCCGGCACGCTCCCCGATCTTCGCTACCGGGATGGCTATGGCGATCTCGGCTATCGCGATGGAAGGAACCGTGCATTCGGAACGGAGGGGGTGGCGCTGGCCCCGGTGTTCGACGGGCGAAGGATATGGGCCCCGCTGGTTGACAGAACCGGGCCGCAGCTTCTGCGGATCGACCGGTATGCAACCGAGATCACCGATGGGGATATCATCGCTGTGGAGGAGGTGCTTGTGGCCGGGGCGTTCGATGGCACCAGCGTCTGGTTCGTGGTTTCCGGCGGCAGCTATCTGGTGGCCTTCGATGCCGAGACCCTGGAACGGAGAACGCTTCAGGTTCCCGGAGAGCCCCGCGCCATCCTGTTCGACGGGCATTACATCTGGGTGACCACCGCTGCGGCCACGCTTCAGCAGGTCGATGTGGAGCGCAACGAGATCGTCAGGACGATAGCGCTTCCGGGCATTCCCGGAGCATCGTTCGTGGAGCCGCTCGCGCTGGAGTTCGACGGGGAGCATATCTGGGTCTCCGGCACCGGGCGCACGCTCTTCCGCATCGCCAAGCCGTGGGGCGATCCGGAGATGGTGCCGCTTTCGGCGCTGATGAACTATCCGCCTCCCAACGATATCCATCATCTCGTCTTCGATGGATCTCATCTCTGGATGAGATCGGAGAGCGGCGCGACGTTCAAACTCGATGTGACGGAATTGAACTGCTGGCCGCTGGATGCTCCCTATGGCAGTGCCCCCTACGGCGGGATGGTGTTCGATGGCTCCTACGTATGGTTGTCGGTGATAGAGTCCGGAACGCCGGCGATGCTCTATAAGATGGATGCCCGCACGGGACAGTCGCTTGGACGGATCGATCTTCCACGCTTCCCGACGGCGGCGCTCAACGGTTTCTTCGCGCGGGTCTATCTGTTCGATGGCACCCATCTCTGGTATCCCTACATGCAGTACCGCGGGGGGACGATCAAGAATGCGGCGGGGCTGGCGGCACCTTCCGCCCCTGCAAAGGAACGGCGTGTGGGGGAGACGATAGTTGCGGAGGATGCGGCGGGCGGGAGCCGGGAGAGACTTTCGGCGCAGGTGCTGAACTACGGGATGCAGAAAATTCTCATCGCATAACACCTGCGATGCCACGCAATCACCATGATGACCGGAGGAGCGATGTATATCCGATATGATAGCGAAGGGCGCATCAGCGCGTGCAGCCCCATCGAGGGGGTTCTCTCCGGGGAGAACACCATTGCGGTCGCCAGCGACAAGGTGCCGGGGGATCTGCTGGAAACCTTCGCGTTCGGCAAGTATCTGGTGCGCGATGGGCGCATCGCCGAGAACCGGGCATGGCAGCCGCCGGAGATCGCCCCCGCCACAGTTCCGGCTCCGCTGCCGGACCCCCCTGCTCCGGCCAGGGCTCCGGCTGCACCGGAAGGGGGGAAGAAAACGAAGAAGGGAAAGGGTGCCGGCTGAGCCCATCGTATCGCCACATTCATATATCACCGAGCATGCATGCCGCCGTACCGTGCGTGCCCTCCGGGGAGGAGAGCGGAAGCCGGGCGCTTCCGATAATCCTTCCGGGGACCGGCGGGGAGGAACCAATGTCCTGTACTCGTTCATTCCGCATCCTTCTTCTGCTCCTGCTTTCTCTTTCGGTGCTCGCCTGCGGTGGCGGCGAGTCTCGTGTTCCCGATCCGGCCGTGCCGGGCGATTCCATTGCCACCGATTCATCCGGCCCGGCGCAACGGCTGGCGATGGCGAACTTCGCCGGCGAGGCGCCCTTGCAGTACGATGACGGCACGCTCGGCGTGCGCTATCCGCGCGTCGCAACATCCCGGCAGCGTCTCGGGGTCTGGTTCACTCCAACGGCCGTCCGCCCCTGCACGCTCCGCACGGTGCAGTTCATGGTGGCACCGGCCGACACCTCCAGGATCGCCATGGGATTCATCTATCGCGCGGCGCGGGCGGGCGGGCCGATGAAGCTTCTGGAAGGGCCGATCGACTCGTTTGAAGTCGCCATTCAGGGCGGGCAGTCCACCGTGACCGTGGATCGCACATCCCGTATGATGACGCTTTCGGACCAGTGGGATCTGTTCGCCGCGTTTGAATTTCCGGGACGGGGGAGCAACCTCTTTCTTCTGGGGGATTCCGTCGCCAGCCATACTCCCGCCAGAAGCTATGCGTTGGCCGGGGGATCGCCGCATTCCGGCATCGCGGCGGTCGCCGGCGATCTCGGGATTCGCGCCTCCTTCGACTGCCGCTCATCCCCTCCTTCCGGCGGCATCGATACCATACGGCTTCAGTGGGACAAGCGCCCGGCCGATCTGGATCTGTATCTGATCCGCACCCCCGGAGATGGCGTTGCCAGCGATACGATCTACTGGGGGAGAAAGACGATCGATTCCGCACGCCGGCTCGATGCCGATGTGATACGCGATTTCGGTCCCGAGACGATCATCTACCGGACGAGAGCAGGGGAGGCCGAATCGCTCCGCGTGGCGGTCTATTATCATGCTCCCGCACAGGGCCCCGCTGCCAGGGCGGTGGTTGCCATCCATTCCAACGGAACGGTGAAGCGCGATACCTGTGTGCTGAAGCCCTCGGTATGGTGGAACGTAAGCTCGCGATTCGGTAGTGGCGGGTGGTTCGGCGGCTCCTGCGATACGCTGACGGATGCCGCGCGCTCCGCCAGAAAGAAGACCGTGACGGGCAGATAGGCGTATGGAAATGCAGAACCTGTCCTGCCGTCTGGCGGGAGCAGGGTCTGCCAGATGACGGCGGCACCTCCACTGCATGGGGGCCGCCGTCGTTGCATGGAGCGGGCCCGGCGGGGAATCCGGCCCGGTCCCCCGGCCGGTTCGTAACTGTTCGTGCGAGGAAGGGGATGGAAGAATCTGTCCGGATGATTGCAGCATTTGTGCTATGGCCGGCCGGAAAGATGGCCGTAGATTGAAAGGGTCAATACAGGATACCGGCATGTACCCCTTTCTGCTCCAGCTTCATTCCGCCGTGCGCTGGCTTGTGCTCCTCGGCATCCTCATCCCTCTGCTGCGGGCCTATGGCGCGCTTCTGCGTCCCAGGCCGTTTGTACGTGCGGACCGGCTGGGGATATCGATCGGGACCAGCGCAAGCCATATACAGTTGCTTCTGGGGATGACGCTGTACATGTCCAGCCCGCTCGTCTCTCTCTTCTGGTCGGCTCCGGCAGCCGCCGGCACGGAGCTGTTGTTCTTCGGCATGATTCATATCAGCGGCATGGTGGCTTCGGTGGCGCTGATGAGCATCGGCTCGTCGCTGGCAAAACGCGCCGGACAGGACCATGGGAAGTTCCGGGCGATAGCGATCTATTGGACGATTGCCGTATTATTGATCCTGCTGTTGATACCCTGGCCCGGTTCTCCGTTGGCCGTACGCCCCCTGTGGCGCTCATTCTGAACCCTGAACCCCTCTTGCGACAATGAGTTTTTTCGACAACCGCTTGAAGCAGCTTCGTGCCGTAGCCTGGCTCGAAGGGCTGTCGTTTCTCCTGCTCCTTCTGGTGGCGATGCCCATGAAATACATCGCCGGCCAGCCTGCGATGGTCCGCTCCGTGGGGATGATCCACGGCGTGCTGTTCGTTGCGTTCGTCATCTATGCCATCCAGGCCAAGATCGAGCTGGGATGGTCCGGCCGCCGTCTGATGCGCGTCTTCGGCACCGCGTTCATTCCCTTCGGGATGATGCTGTTCGACAAGGCGCTGGAGACGCCGGAGGAAGCGCACGGCTGATGCCCGCCGCTGCATGACGTTATCAGGGGGTCGGCCGTCCGGCGGAGATCGCGCGGCTGATTCAGGAGGGGAACGGTACGGCCAGCCTGAAGACCGTCAACGGCGAGACCATCAGCGTGATGATGGATAACAACAAAATCGCCATCAAGGATAAGAATCGTGGGAAGGCATTTGTCGATATCGGCAATTTCTACCAGCCGAATGGCGTTATCCACGTCATCGACGCGGTGCTGATGCCGTAACGAGGGCCGGACATTATAGTCCGGAACAATACCCGATTTTGTTTTCATGGATGAACCGGCGGCGTCTCTCATCGAGGAGGTGCCGCCGGCGGTGTTGTATGAGAGAGCCTGGGGAATCCCCAAATAAAAACCCGGATGGATTTCGGGGATTGATCGCGCAACTACCTGCTGCTATATTCCTCGCCATTCCATGGCCGCGATGCAATCGATTCCAGCGGATATCCGATGACTATCCTGATAAGAGCAGGGCTTCTCCTCATTACAGCTCTACTGTCTGCCGAGAAGGCTTCCGCGCAGTTCCCGTATCTTCTGGCGCGCGCATATGCCGGATTTTCCACCCCCTACAACTTGCGTTTTGCCGATGCCTTCGGCTCGGATCTGGGGGGAAGCATCGGTATGAGGCTGAACCCGCATGTGGCCCTGCTTGGCTCCTTCTCGGTGATCCGGGTGGGACTGGATAAGGCGTCCCTGTCCGGTGACTACCAGGATATGTGGGAACCACCGGTCGACGTACAAAGCTCCGGCGATAATTCCGGTCGTATCATAACGATATCGGCCGACGTTCTCTATCGCCTGGAAGATGAAGAAGGAGCGGTATCATGGGATGTTACCGGAGGGATAGCATATTTTACGACGCTGGAATATCGGATCGATATCGCCAGTGTCCGGGGCTCGCGCCGTCTTGATGATAGCTCCGGGAGCTCGGTCGGAATGGTTGCCGGCCTTGGGTTCGACTGGCGGGTATTGGATAATGCCCTGGGGGTGTTCGGTGAGGGAAGGTTCGGTGCGGGAGTGATAGGGAATACGGGATTCACCCCCTGCTATTTTGCCTGGAGGGCCGGGCTGGAAATAAAGTTCCGGTAATACTGCCGAACGACGCTCCCATGGATACCAAGAAGATCCCGCTCCACGATGTCCGTTCCTTTACCAGCCGGTTCATGCCCTCCGGGGAGCTTGATTCGATGCTCAGAGAGGGATTCGGGAAATTCTTCATCGTAAAAGTGGAGAATATGTACCGCCTCGTCAAAGGGCCGGTCCCTCCCTCACGATCCACCACCCACAGCTGCATCTATCTCACCCAGGGGGAGGCCACCATGAATATCGGGAGCCGGGTCTATACCATCGGAAAGGATGAGATGCTGTTCGTTCCGGCCGGGCAGGTGTTCTCGTTCAGGGAGAGCGATGTCAACAAGGGATATCTCTGCAATTTTCACAGCGATATGCTGGCCGGGAAATTCGGCGGGAGCGATCTGCTGAGGGAGTTCGAATTTCTCCGGATATGGGGTAATCCGAAACTTCGCCTGGACCGCTCTACCTCGCTCTTCGTGCGCCATATCTTTTCGAGGATGCTCTTCGATTATGTGCGGAACGGCCTGCGGAATCTCGATATCATCCAGCCCTATCTCATCACGCTCCTGTGCGAGGCCAACAGAGCCTATACCCCTGTGGTGCGGAGCGGCAAGGCTGCGGCCGTGACGATCGCGAACCGCTTCAACGAGCTGGTGTTCGCGCACTTCAGGTCGCGCCGCCTGGTGTCCGAGTATGCGGCCCTTCTGAACATCACCCCCAACCATCTGAATAAAACCATCAAGGCGGTGACCGGAAAATCTCCCACACAGTGGATCAACGAGGCGATAGTGCTGGAGGCCAAGGTCCTGCTCGGGCAGAGCGCTCTCTCCGTAAGTGAAATCGCTCTTGAGGTCGGCTTCGACGACCCATCGTATTTCGCCCGGTTGTTCAGGAAATGCGAAGGGATTACCCCGTCGGAATTTCGCAGGAAGATAGAGTCCCCCTGAGCCCTCCGGCAGAAGAGTGGGCCGCTCCTGCAAGGGAGGCATCGTGCATTTTGCTGTGATGATGATATCCCTATATTCCGGGTTCATGATATTCTGTTCAATGAATTGCACCGGGGACGCGGCCATTGCAGCGGCGACTACCGAGGCGGACTTCATCTGCATAGGTGGAGAACCGCCGTCCGTAGCTGCACTGTACCGGGCTCCCGGATAGAGTATGTTCGGGCTCTGATATGAAACGTAGCAGTAGATCGGTGCTGGTGAAATATCCCCGCACCATTCATCTCCCCTGGTCGGGAGGGATGAGCAGTGATGATATCATCACCGAAAGCGTAACGGAATTCGTTGGAAGGGACGTTGTGGTCACCGTGAAAATGGACGGCGAAAACACGACCATGTACTCCGATTATATCCATGCGCGATCGCTCGACAGCGAGCATCATCCATCCAGAAACTGGGTGAAGCAGCTTCACGCCGCGATAGGGCATATGATTCCGGAGGGATGGAGGGTGTGCGGGGAAAATCTGTTCGCGCTTCATACCATCCCCTATCGTAATCTCCGCAGCTATTTTTTCGTGCATTCCATCTGGAACGAGCGTAACGAGTGCCTTTCGTGGGATGATACGTGCGAGTGGGCGCAGTTGCTGGATCTGGCGGTGGTGCCGCTGCTGTACCGTGGGCCGTGGGATGAAAAAATCGTCCGCGCGCTCTACCGCCCGGAGATCGGCGGCAATGCCTGCGAGGGCTACGTCGTGCGGCTGGAAAGCTCGTTCCCGTACGAGGATTTTCAGCGTTCGGTGGCGAAATACGTTTCGGAGAAATTCCGTCATGACCTCGATGCAACCGATAGTCACTGGCGCTCGCGCCCCGTTGTGCCGAACCTGCTGGCCGCGGATGATGAGAAGGAAGGAGGCGATACTGATGAGCGATAAAAACTCGGTACTCGAATGGGCGGCAATGCAGCCCTGGGCCGCACGGATGCGGGAATGTATGCAGGATGCCGTGTGGCATGCCGAGGGGGATGTCTGGACACATACGATGATGGTGGCCGACCAGTTGGAACGTATTTCCGATTGGAACGATCTGAGCCGGCGCGATCAGATGGGCCTTCTGTATGTGGCATTGTTTCATGATGCCGGAAAGCCCGCCACCACATTTACCGATCCGGATACCGGGCGGGTGAGGTCGCCGGGACATTCCGCTGCCGGCGCGCGGCTCTGCCGGTCGGTGCTGCGGGAACAGGGAGTGGATTTCGCCCACCGCGAGGAGATCGTCAATTGTGTCTCCTTTCATGGGCGCCCGCTCAATATTTCCCGGTATGATGATCCGTTGCGGGAGGTGATTTATACCTCCGGCATGGCGAGCAACCATACTCTCTACCGCTTTGCAACGGCCGATCTGCGCGGCCGCCTGGGGCCGGCGCAGAGCGAGGACGAGCTTGAATACTGGAAGCTGGTCTGCGAGGAGGCGGGATGCCTGGCTTCCCCCTATCAATTCCCCAGCGATCATGCGCGCCTGCTCTTTTATGCCGGCAAGCCCACCCACCAGGGCTATGTGCCTCATGTGGCCCCGCGCTGCACGGTTACCATAATGTCCGGCGTGGCCGGCACCGGAAAGGATACATGGATCGGCGAACATCTCCCTGAGCTTCCCGTTGTGGCGCTGGATGATATCCGCGAGGAATTGAGGATAAAACCGGATGAAAATCAGGGGCTGGTGCTGGCCGCCGCAAAAGAGCGATGCAAGGAACAGCTCCGTTCCGGAACCGATTTTGTTATCAACGCCACCAACCTTCTCCGCGACTTGCGGAAACGCTGGATCGATCTCTGCCTGGACTACGGTGCCAGAGTCGATATCGTGTATCTGGAAAAACCGCTGCATGTGGTGCTGGAGCAGAACCGGAGCCGGGAGCGCCAGGTGCCCGAACAGGTGATCCGCAGGATGTTCGACCGGATGGAGCCCCCGACGATCGCGGAGGCGCACTCTGTGCGGCATTTCTATTCCGCCGAGTAGGGACTTGGTGTTGCCTAGAGTGAATTTCACTATGGTTACTCTGTCGTGCCCCCCGTAGCCAACACCTATAGGTGTTGCCTATCTGTAGCCTGGGCTCCCTTCTCCTCATTCCGGAAGCTCCGTAGAAGCGGCCCATTCTTCCTGGTCTGAGAAAGCGTAACTCGTTGGAATCCGCTCGAGAGAAGATTTCACATCAGTTGAGCCACCATTTCATAAATCTCCCGCCGGTATACATCTGAAATGTATGCCGTTCCTATCTTCGCCCCGTTTGCTGCGCCATCGCAGCATGATGTTCCCCCTCGCATCTCCATTCCCTCCTTATATCCATCCGGCACGCAGCATCGTGCCAGCGTAATTGCCGGCGAGAACTCTGTCCAGTGTTCGCCGGCGAATGACCGTTCAAACCACACATGCAAGGAGAAAGACCATGGCATTCGGCAATCTGAAGAAGCGCCCGAATATCGTTCTTATCATCACCGACCAGCAGAGCGGCAATCCCCACTGGCCGGAAGGCTGGGAAGCTGAACATCTTCCGGCGATGCGCCGTCTGAAATCGCAGGGGCTGACCTTTACCAGGGGATATACCAATTCCTGCACCTGCTCCCCGAGTCGCGCCACCCTCTTCACCGGCCTGTATCCCGCGCAGCATGGCGTATTCGAGGTGCTGGAGTTCAATAATATGAGTGATATTCGGGAGAGTACCCCGCAGGCGGTGAAGGAGCGCCGCCAGCGCGGCCTCTCCAGCCGGATGCAGAATATGGCGAAGATGCTGAAGAGCGCCGGGTATAATATCGCGCTGAAAGGGAAATGGCATCTGAGCAAGCCCGTGCAGTACAGCGAACCGCTGGGAGAGAAATACTGGACCGAGGCGGACTCGATTCATCTTGCCGAGCGTTGGGGATTCGATAACTGGGGCATGCCGGACGCCGGGGATAATCTGGAGATCCCGAATATGGGAGGAGGCAGTATCGAGAACGACCGGCGTTTCATCGACGGGCAGGGGCAGTCGGCGAAATACGGATATATTTCTCCGGAAATAACCGAGCGCCAGAGCGCCATCCATTTCCTGGAGAATTACGATTCCGACAAGCCTTTCTGCCTGATACTCTCGCTGGTGAACCCGCACGACGTGCTTGCCTATCCCGGCACCGGCGGCGCGTATGTGACTATCGACGGCGAGCAGGTGCCGCTGTTCGAAGCGGCCGGCTACAACGCCGACGATTTCAAGGATCTGCCGATCGGCCTGCCGCCCACGGTGAACGAATCGCTCGATACCAAGCCCAGGGCGCAGGCGGCGTTCCGCGTGGTGAGCAACGCAGGCAACGGACCCATCAGCGAAAGCGATACGGAGGCCCAGCTCGGGTACTGCCGCTTCTATGCGTATCTCTGCCAGAGAGTGGATCAGGAGATCATGAAGGTGCTCGATACGCTGGATAGCACCGGGCGCACCGAGGATACGGTGATCTTCCGCATCAGCGATCACGGCGATATGGCGATGTCGCACGGGCGCCAGCGGCAGAAGATGTATAACGTCTATCAGGAGACCCTGAACGTGCCGTTCATCATCTCCAATCCGGTTCTCTTCCCGGAAGGGCAGAGCACCGATGCGCTGGCCGGATTAATCGACATCATGCCCACGCTGGCGACGATAGCGGATGTGCCGGACCGGAATGCATGGACGTTCAAGGGATATGATCTGACGCCGATTCTGGAAAATCCGGGTGCGAGCGTCCAGGATTTCGTCCATTTCACCTACGACGACATGTATTTCTATGTCCCCGGCTCCAACCATATCCGCTGCATTACCGAGAGCGGCTGGAAATACGCGATGTATTATGATATCTATGATGGTACCGAGCCGGAATACGAGCTGTATAATCTGGTGGATGATCCCTACGAGGGGGTGAACCTCGCCTTCCCGACCGTGTTCGCCTCGCTCGATCCGCAGACCCAGGAGCGCGTGGCCGCGGAGCGCCAGCGCCTGCATACGAAGCTCACCGAGGCGATGGAGAAACTCGGTACCACCCCCGACGCGATCATCTGGCCGAAGATCTCCGGTTTTGCTCCGGCCACCTCCACCGAGCTGCCACGTTTCAGTCCCTATGCGGAAACCGCGGACGAGGCAACGAGCTGATAGCCGCCGGATACGCCGGGCCAGGATGGAATCAGAATAAAAACGGTCACGTATGGGGCACCCCGGCGATACTGCCGGGTGGCGCTTCCGTACGTGACCGTTGTTTCCTATCCTCCGCGCGGGAGGTTGCTGGCCGTGGGTTTATTCGGTTGATGATATCATCGTGAGCCCGCCATATCGGTCCAGATATACAGACCGCCCATTATTCCTATGGTGACAAACAGAAAACTATATGGATCATAGAGCGCCTGCTGTTCCAGCAGGGAGATGGAGAGAGGGGGGGCACTCCAGCCTGTTCCCGCATATTTATCCTCCAGAAGCAAGAGCACTACCACCGTATCGGCCACAAGGATGCTCGCTGTTGTGGCAAGGGTTGCGATCCCCTGATACAGGAGCCCCACTCCTCCAGAATACATGGTCACTGCCAGGCTTATCAGCCCGCCGAATATCATCGCGATAAAGGGGAGCTGAAGCCCGGTAAACCACGATATGCCGATCCACAGCAGTGCCATGATGACCCCGGAAGCAAGAGCTGCCACAAGAGCCTTGACCGGAGATCCAAGCGATTTGAAACACTCCACACACCGGCCGCCGTGCGTATTGCGGCTCTGGCAGTGATTGCAGGTATAGATGCGCATTTGATATTGACGGATTTCAATCGGAAAAGAATTTATGTATATAATGTACGATAAATCTTCGGTTGCTGGGGCTTGCATAGTGCCAGCAGCGGCCGGCCGGGGTATGCACGCTCCAGGAACACCCCCTGTCCTGGGCAATGATCTGCGAACGAAGAATTGCGGTGAGGATCTGAAACCTGGTTTACGATTCTTCGTGTTGCCGAACTGTACCGGGCGGGGATAGCGATGTCCCTGTACCGATAAATCCTATGCACAATATCATCTCTTTTATAGCGGGAACGGAGGAAGGATCATGAAGGGAAATGAGGAAACAATCGATGGGGGAACTGCGGTGGCGAAGCGCCCGTCGCTTGTCACTCGTCTGGCCGCCAGGCTCGGCGGAAGCGCCAGCGCTTCGAGCGTCTACGGCGAACCGGTGGTGCGCGAGGGGGTGACGGTGATTCCGGTCGCCAAGGTGGCTTATGCATTCGGCGGCGGGGGCGGTGATGGCGTTCAGGGAACGGGCGAGGGGGGAGGCGGGGCTGTAAGCGCCAGGCCGGCGGGATATATCGAGATCAGAGATGGGGAGACCACATTCCGCAGGATTTTCGATCCCCTGTCTCTGGTGCCGTTGGTGCTGGCAGGAGGAGTCGCCGGCGTGATGGTGCTGCGGGGGCTGCGTCAGGTTCTGCAACGCGACCGGGATGATGCCTGAACCATTCTACCATGTATAAAAAGAATAGCCCGGATGAAAATTCGGGCTATTTAGTATGGTGTTGCAGCGAAAGATCATCCGCTGGGCTCAGGGCCGGCCGTATCCTGCGGCTCGCCCGCTATGGCAGGTCCACGGAGAGCTATCACTCATACTGTTTGAACTCATCGAACATGATCACCCCCTTGTTGACGAGCGTTTTGATACCGGGGATCTTCGAAGCCGTGATAAGAGTCGCGATCAGTCCGGCGCTGATGTCGATCAACCGGAATGTCTTTTCCTGATCCGGGGACCTGTCGTGCACCCAGTAGAGGATCACTCCCATCTTATAGAGCCAGAGAAGTTCCGGCAGGCGGTCACGGAATTTCTTCGGCACGCCGGCGAGAGATGCGGCGGAGTGATCCAGCAGATCGGCGAACATCGCGATGTTCTCGTCGCGCACGTTCTTCGACTCGGCGCTGAACGGGGAGATGGGGTGCTCAGGATCGGCCGCTGTTTTGAAGAGCACCCGCGAGATTGAATGATATGGCTGCGCTGCCTTCATCTGGGCGCGTACCACCGCCGCCAGCCTTCTTTCCAGGCTCTTCTCCGTTGCAAGGGCCTCCTGCGCCGCCGCGAGCTGTTCGCGATGCCCCTGCTCGTAGTAGTGCTGGATGATATGTTCCTTCGATGGGAAGTAGTAATACGTCGCTCCGGGGCTCATGTGTGCCCTTCTGGCGATCTCCCGCATCGTCGCGACTTCATAGCCTTCCTTCAGGAAGAGCTCCATCGCGGTCTCGAGTATCGTTCGCTTCGTCTGTTCGGCTTTCGTGGTCGCCGTGCTCATCTTCTTTCCTGGTTGCCAGTACTGCTACGTTCGGTAGCTACGAAAAGAGATCCGACAGTAGCTTCCGGTGTTCGGTTACTGCCTGCAATGCCTTGCGGACGAACGGCCGGGAGCCCGGATTATTCAGCCTGACGGACCAACGTCGGTACTTGCGCAGGGCATAGAGGCAGATTACGTAGGCATTCTCCCCGTAATATACTCCTCCGTCATCATCAATCACCGTCAGCTCCTTTTTCAGAAACTCGGTTTTCAATCCGGGGTACCGTTGTTCCACCAGCGATGAATCCGCCGGGATGAACTCCAGCTGCAGGTATTTCGGCTGTGCCTTCAACCACTCGACGCAGCGGCAGCAGAACGGACAGCTTGTATCGTGAAGGATGGTAAGGCGCTTCATGGCGATTTCAATGTATTGTTTCTTGTGCTGCCTTTTCATCGGTTCCGCAGTAGCTGCCCTGCATGCTGTACAGGTGCTCGTTCGGCGCCACCGGAGGCGGAACGAACTGTTCCTGATTCTTCCTGCGGATGCGGCTGAAGACGTACAGATTGAAGAAGTGCATCCCTCCCAGCACCAGCAGTACCAGGCCGATCTGCACCGAGAGCGCCTCGATCGATGCGCGCGTGTCCAGGATCTCGTCGTGCAGCTTGAGGTTCAGCGCCACATAACCGAAGTTGATGAGATAGAACCCGACCACCAGGAGCTGGTTGACCGATTCGGCCAGCCCCTCATCGTTGTTGAATGCATCGTCCAGAAAAGCCTGGCCGTTTCTGGAGAGAGTCTGTGCCACCCATACCGTAAGGGCGATGCTTACCATCAGGTAAACCAGATAGGTGATGACTGTAGGATTCATGACAGGCCTCCATATATTCGTGGAGTAAATGTTTTGAACGCGTTCAAAAGTAGCTTCTCTCCGCGACGGATACAAGAAGAATTTGAACGTGTTCAAAAAATGGCGTTTGGTGGAGGACCCATGATTGTAGGGGTGCTATACTTATGAATGCCAAAGATTCCCGCGATCCCATCATACTCACATTGATGGCGGAAGAAAAACTTCCACGTGCTGATCTTCCTTCCGGTCACCAGTACCTTTACCTGTTGGTAGTGAACTGCATCGGCCACACCATGTTAATACCGGTTATGCAAACGTCGTAGGAAGCTCACCGTAAGCAACTCCAAAAAGATGTTCAGCTTTGGGAAGAGTGTCGTTAAATTCGGGACTGTATCAATCGCTATCTTGTATGCGATTTAACAGGCTATCCATGGCAAACTTTATCACCGGAAAGCACGATCCTATTTTCAGCCAAGACTATATACCGCCGGCTTAGGGGGTATGCTTCACACGCCTGACCCTATTCTCGCAAGACCACAACGCCTCATCTCTGAGGGCGAGGCGAAATTTTATGACGGCTTGTTGCAATGTCACATTCAAATAAGGGGGTACAGCTTTGTGTGCTCCCCTTATTGTCCACCCCTTTTTACTGTCGCCCTATTTCTCACGATCCTGATCTTTGCTCTTGGCAGTCACGGGCATCCCCTCGCTGGATTTGTAATCCCTGCTGTCTGCGCGATGTGTTTTGAAATCGATTCTAGAAGAAGGTGCCCTTTCGGAGCATCTGGGTTCTGATGCTTTGGAGAAGGCTTTTGAGAGTTGAGATTCCATAGGGTATTCTGGTCGACGTGGTCTCGGACTACGTCAGTGGTGCTTTCATCGCGCCCCCGCTATCCTTGCCCAAAACGAAGGGTAAGCCACCACTCCCTGCTGAGAGGGGAGATGCAATGGCCGTGCATGAGGTGACTGAAGACTCTCATCTGCTGGCTGTATCAGGATATCATGTCACCCCCGCCGAAGTCCATGCATCTGCTATGCCTAGTAATTAATGGGTAGTTATGGGCCGTATCATTGCCGCCGCGCCATCATAAGTTCGCGCATGTAATTCAGAAGGGGGATGGGCAATCAGCCGTTCGAGCTCATTCGCCGCCAGATTCTAACAGCTTTATCGCCAACGCTATGAATCGAATGAATGTGTACAGCAAGGTGCTCGCGGATAAGATCGCGAACAATCCCCAGTTC